>RECI01000141.1 GCA_007694095.1 Balneolaceae bacterium
GTTGTATCTTTATTAAAAGCCTTGATGTCGAAAGAGGCTATGATTGGTTCAAAATTGGAATTACGAACAGCTTCATAGATTGGCAGTGTATCACTTGCTGTATTCGTAAAGGAGACTCGTCTGAGTAAAATATTTTTATCCCTTTTTTCCCATCGTAATACCTGATTGTTACTGCGCATGCCGCCATAAAGGATTCCGTCGGCTGTACGTGAGATTCGAGAAACCATCAGCATTTCCCGTCCAAGAAGAGAGTCAGGAATTTCATAATAAAACGTTGTACCGTCTTTATAAACATTAAACAACCCTTCATCTTTTTCTGCTGAATCCTTGATCACATCAGAAAAAGCTTTGATGGAATTATTATTCGCCTGTTGAGCTGTAATTGGGCGTTCTGTAGCCCGGTCAGAGGTGTCGGTATCGATGACGGTATCCTTAGTGGTGCTGCATCCGATAATCATTAATAAGGAAAGCAGCACAAAGCAGTACTTTTTCATAAGATGAGATATGTAAAATTAGCAAATGAGGTATACAATTGATCAACCATATAAGTTAATACGGATTTGAGTAAAAGGTTAAAACTGATATTGTAAAACTTTATCAAAAATGAATTTAACGCGTAAACCATATAGCTTAATTACGGTGGTTTGAAGATGAAGGCGTTATTATTAACCTTTTAAATAGCTATATTTGAACCGTTAATATTTTATTAAGTAAACGTTTAAAAAATTCAGAAACTTTCGTGACAACAAGACGCAACTTTTTAAGAAACTCGCTTTTATCATCCACCGCATTATTACCGGGTATCCTGAAAAAGGGGGCCGATCAACTTTCATATGGATTTAAAACTACGGAAGCATACAAACCCTTGTTTGTTTCCACATGGAATTATGGAATTAATGCAAATACCCGTGCATGGGAAGTGTTACAAAAAACCGGCTCTATACTGGATGCTGTGGAAGAAGGGGTGAAAGTTAGCGAAGCAGATCCTGCCAGCCGCACGGTGGGTATTTATGGTTATCCCGACAGGGAAGGAATTGTTACACTGGACGCCTCCATCATGAAAGGTGACGGCGATTGTGGTTCTGTCTGTTTTGTAAGACAGGTGAAACATCCTGTAACACTTGCAAGAAAAGTGATGGAGAAAACACCGCATGTGATGCTTGCAGGTGAAGGTGCCCGCCAGTTTGCTATTGCAGAAGGAATGCCCATGGAAGAGGAAGTATTACACCCTGAATCAAGAAAAGCCTATGAGAAATGGCTTAAAGAAGCCGAATACAGGCCTGTCATAAATATTGAAAATCATGATACGATTGGCATGATTGGCGTTGATCAAAACGGTACAATGGCGGGAACGTGTACAACCAGCGGACTGGCATATAAGATGCACGGGCGTGTAGGCGACAGCCCGATAATAGGTGCCGGATTATATGTGGATAATGAAGTTGGAGCTGCAACTGCAACAGGTATGGGGGAAACGATCATCAAAATTTGTGGCAGTTTTTTGGTTGTGGAGCTCATGAGACAGGGCCGTTCACCACAGGAGGCGTGTGAGGAAGCAATCAGCAGGCTGATTAAAAAAAATGAGGAAAATATCGAAGATATGCAGGCTGGTTTTATTGCCATTAACAAAGAGGGAGAGTATGGCGGTTACGCCGTACATCCGGGTTTTAATTTTATCATACACCACGCCGGTGGAAGTAAAAATATTGATGCAAAAAGCCATTTTAATACATCCAGGTAGTAATCATTACCGGTTATTTGCAATTGAACAGTGTGGCTGTATTTCTTCAATGGTAATCAGAATCCGGCCATAACCTCAATGGTTTCATGATGGTCATATATTTTTACCCGGAATAGAATGAGTATACTTATCGAATCCCCGGTTTTTACTCTCGAAGCGGCACTCCTGGCAGCAAAATCAGGCGTTGACAGGTTAGAGCTATGCAGTTCTTACGCTGAAGGTGGTGAAACACCCGGTGCGGGCCTGTTCAGTTATATTAAAAAGAGAGTAGATATCCCGGTTTATGTAATGATACGCCCGCGTGGAGGCGATTTCGTTTACAGTAAGTTGGAAGTGGAAGCCATGGCGGAGGAAATCAGCCAGTTTCATCAGTGTGGTGCTGACGGCTTTGTTTTTGGTATTCTGAACACGGATGGAACAATCAACAAGGAGGCGTGTGCGATTCTGATCAGTGCCGCTAAAGGAAAGCCGTGTACATTCCACAGGGCATTTGACGTTTGCCGTAACCAGGAAAAGTCTCTTGAAGAACTGATTGATATCGGCTTTACCCGCATTCTGACCTCCGGTGCAAAAAATACCGTTGGAGATGGACTAAATGTAATCATAAGGCTGATGGAACAGGCCGGGGACAGGATAATCATCATGCCGGGCGGAGGGATGAAGCCGGATCACATGGAACCACTTAAATTAACCGGTTACCTTAAAGAAATTCATGCAAGCTGTAAAAAAATCAGGTATTCCGAGGGTAATTATCAAAATCCAGACGTGGCGATTTCATCAAACGCTGCAGAAGAAAATGGTGTTTTGACCTTCGACACCGCTCAGTACCACCGGTTTAAAAAAGTGATTGAGCAGCTTTGAATTAGAAATAGATTCTGCGATAAATAATCGAGATATTTACAAAGCATTAATGGTGTGATTAATATCATCAGATTTAACCAAAACCAAAATATAAAACCGAATTATGAGACTTTTTTTTGCAAGTTTTCTGACCATTTTATTGTTTACTGCCTGTGTACAGGAAGAGATCACCGAGGTAATTTATGAGGGCCCAGGCACTGATTTTGCTGTCGCAGTAATTCACCCGACCGATGGGAATGAAGCTGCCGGTGTGGTTACTTTTACCAGGGAAGACGAAGGTGTTAGGGTAAATGCCACCATCAGAGGATTGCAGCCCGGCCAGCTTCATGGATTTCATGTGCACCAATATGGTGATTGCCGATCGGGCGATGCGCTTTCTGCAGGTGGCCATTACAATCCTCACGACATGCCGCACGGCGGCCCAACCGATACTGAGCGACACATGGGTGACCTGGGAAATCTTCCGGCCGATGATGATGGTGTTGCCAGTCTTGAATATCTTGATTCAAAACTGGTACTCAGCGGTGAGAACTCAATTATTGGGTATGCCGTAATTGTGCATCGAGACAGGGACGACCTTGTTTCGCAACCGGTAGGAGATGCCGGGCCGCGTATCGGCTGCGGTATCATTGGTGTTGGAAACCCGGATTTCTGAATATTGCCATAAATTTTTTTAAATAACCCGGCCCTGTGCCGGGTTTTTCTTTGTCAGGAATTGGCATAATGCCTCGGGATGTTATATCATCTTGAATCAGGATCTGCATATTGCAAACAACCACTTTTCTATGTACCGATACTGCACTATTTTTTTGTTCATTTTCATCTGCCTGTTTACCGTTCCATATTTTTCAATTGCTCAACACCATCCTGAAGCTGCCGGAAACTGGAACGGTTCCATTCAGATAGGTGAAACAGACCTTTCAATTCGAATTCTATTTCAATATAGTGACGGGGAGATTGACGGCAGTATCGATATTCCAGAGCAAAATGCATATAACCTCCCTGTTGAAGTTACCAAAGCCGACGAATTAAGTATCTCATTTCAATTTGAAACCGGCACAGGGCCGGCACTTTTCAGAGGTGAATGGATTGTTCCGTTTGAAACAATGGAAGGAACTTTTGAACAGCTTGGCCAACGTTATCCATTTTATCTTAAGCGAATGCACAGAACAAATGGGCGGATATCTGAACTTCCGGAAACTGAATTGATAATTCCTACCCGTGGAGGTCAAATCAGCGGCAGCCTGGTTCTGTCTGATGATGCATCCCCGCTTGTGATACTGCTTACTGGTTCCGGTTCTCAGGACCGTGATGAGACAGTGGCAGGATTCAGGGTGTTTGGCCTGCTTTCATTACAACTCTATGAGCAGGGAATCTCAACCTTCCGGTATGATGACAGAGGTATCGGGCAATCACGGGGCGATGCCGATGCAACACTATCCGAACTGGCTGAAGATGTTGCCGATATTGCGGGTTATCTGCGATCAAATTATAGTGATTTCTTTTCTGAGCTGATTCTGCTTGGCCATAGTCAGGGGGGCGTTGTTGGATCTATGGCAATTAATGAAATTCAGGCTGATGGTATGATTTTTATGGCGTCCCCTTTTCTTCGTGGGGACAAAATCATCAATTTGCAGATAAACCTTATTTCGGAAGAGATGAATGTGCCGGAAGCGGTGGTTGAACAAAATCTGGAGTTCCAGGAACGTATATATGAGGTGGCCAGAACAGGTGCTTCATGGGACGATATTGAATTTGATTTAAAAGAACGCCTGGTGCAACAACTTAACCAACTGCCCGAACAGCAGCGGAATTCACTGGGTGATATGAGTTCATTTATTCAAAGCCAGGTAGACAGACAGCTCTCAACTGCCAAAAGCAGGTGGTTCAAGTCCCTGATAGAGTTAGATCCGGCTAATACGGTTAGCAGTATCGCTATTCCTATGCTCGCAATTTTTGGAGGGAAAGATATGCAGGTGCCCTTGAAAGAAAATCTTGAAGCCGCTGAAGAACTTGGAGACAAAAGCGGGGTAAATCTCAGTAGTGTTGTGATTCCGGATGCCAATCACCTTTTTCAGAAGTCAAACACTGGTATGCCCAGTGAATACGGTACACTCGACCGTTCATTCGCTGACGGGTTTGTGCAAGCGATTACAGATTGGATTCAGAAGATTTCTTCATCTGAAAAGTTATGAACCTGACTTCGATTCAAAAGGGAGAGATATTGATTATCAAATGAATATAAATGTTGGATGCCGAATGCTGAATAACAACGTAACATATTCTCCTTTCAATTTGCGTGATGTGTCGTTCCCGGGCTGGCGGTAGTGTTCAATAAATTGTGTCATGGTTTTTGCTGAGGGTGTGCTAGCCACCCAGGGGTGTAACATGAAAAGCCCCGGGCGTAATGCCGGTAATCGCGAAGCGATCTGCCCAATGAAGCCCGGGAGCAACGCACCCTAAACCCCCGCCCCCCCCGAGCGACCATCCCGTAAAGGTGACAAGCAGAATCGAGGGGGTTATGAACCCGCATCGGCAAAATCAATTCGGCTAATTATCAGGTATGGTGGTAATGACGTGGCGCTTTGAAGCATGGATGGCGCGATTAGATATATGAGCCATACAAACGACGATTTAGAATCGATCTCAGGTTGTAAACGCACCGGGATCATTTTTTAAAAACTCGTCAGATGATTTTATTTTGCGCACACACTGGCAGGGTAGTCATCAGACGAGTCGATTCGTGATTATTCCAAACTT
>RECI01000272.1 GCA_007694095.1 Balneolaceae bacterium
CGAAATGGTTGAGAATTTTTCCTAAATCGGAATAACAATTTTTCATCTGCTGTTCCATATCGCCTTCAGCAGTGGGGTTACCTTCATCGTCCATACTCACGGCACCTGAAATTTTAATGCTGTTGCCAATTTTTACGGCATGTGAATAGCCATAGGCTTTTTCAACTTCCGGACGTAAGAGAAAATATTCGGGTTTATTTGAGTGATCTGATTGACTCTTCATCGTGTACGTATGGATTGTAGTTTGACCGGAATATGAAGACCGATCCCGGGTTTGTTGTACTCATAGTAGCTTTTTAAAACGATCAATTCTTGGACTATCCGCGCAAATGTTTGGACTTTTCGGTCAGAATGAGGGTATGGTTAGGTAATATTTGATGGTACTGCCGTGATGGTTTGTCTGCTCTATGTAATAGCTAGCTTGTTTTCTGATATCTTCTAAGAGCAGTAAACCACGAAATCCTTACTGAATTTCTTTAATCAAATGAGAGATTTATTTTGAAATAAGATCAAAAGTTAGATGCTTTCGCATCAGCATAAAATGTTTGTCGAGGCTGAACAGGGTGAGCTTTTGTTCAATAACTTGCTCTAAGATAATGAGGTCGGGGATTCCGACCTGGTTTATTCCATTTTCCAAATTTATCAACTGATACTCCCGGATGATGTCCCAATCTATATCCAGGGGGATTTTCTGAATCGCATACAATCCTTCCAAAACTTCATGCTCGGCTTTTTTCATCAGAGCCGGTGCAAGTTCGGTTAATATCAGCTCATTGGTGCAAACCAAATCCTCTTCAATCAAGCGATCCAATTTTGGAAGGCCGCCATTCTTGAAATATTCTATCCAAACCGAACTATCAATAAGAACATTATACCTCGACATCAATGGCGATCCCTAAGAATGTCGAGATCCATATCTAAATCAAGGATGCCTTTTTTAGCGATTAAACGCTTTCTTTTAGCACGGTCAATTTCACCCTGAAGGGCATCTTTAATTAACTGGCTTTTGGTTTTGGCACCGGTAATTTTCATCGCTTCATCGATGAGTTTTTGGGGGATGTCCAGCGTGGTTCTCATATATTTATATATATAGATGCATATTTATGTATGCATAATATCGGGATTCGGTTGATAAATCAAGAGTTTTCTTTTTCAGGTATCCATCTGAATGATAGTTGTGATAGAATCCTTCGTGAATCTTTGCTCCGCCAGCCGGCGGTTTCGTGGCAAATCCACCGGAGTTTGTTTAGGTCGCCGTTTTTTTCACCACGAGGACACTAAGACCCGAAGGTGCACGAAGGTTTTAGTTATACACTTAAAATTTCACTGTAAGGAATTCTGATTTTTGGAATCATACAAGTATAGATTAAGAGTGAACCAAAACTGAATATCATGAGTAAAAAGATCAAATATCGTCTAAAAAGAACATCAACATTATCAAATGAAGAGGAAGAAATAGGCAGGGCCGTTGTGAATGCAGCTTATTATGTGCACAAAGCATTGGGTCCCGGATTACTGGAGCGGGTATATGAAGTTTGTTTTTGCCATGTACTTTCAGAAAAGGGATTTAGTGTTCGGCGTCAAATAGATATTCCTATCGTTTTTGAAGGAATGACTTTTGAAGAAGGACTCAGGCTGGATGTAATGGTCAATGATTTAGTCGTCTGTAAGCTTAAAGCTTTGGAGCAGGTGCACCCTGTTTGGCAAGCACAGCTGCTGAGTCATATGAAACTGACAGGAAAAAGACTTGGATATCTAATCAATTTCAATGTGCCTCTGATTAAAGATGGTATCCAAAGAATGATTTTATGATAGATTCATAGCCACATATTTTTTGCCACGAAGCCGCTAAGGCTCGAAGTTGCACGAAGGTGTCAGAGATTCTTATAGTGAGAGAATCTTTGTGTCCTCGTGGCTTCTTGGCAAATCTACCGGCGCGCGGTCAGAGTTACGAGTTCTTTTTTACCACGATTCCGCCAGCTGGCGGACCGAAGGTGCAAGAAGTTAAAAATCAGAGAATTACAGACATTATACCAGATAATTTACCTTGCTAAAAGTCAAACGATACTAAAGTTTGGATACTTCTCGAAATCAGGAATCCGGACTCAGAAAAAAAACAAATGCGCCATTAGTGCAATAATAGGCAGGGTTATGAGGGTGCGCAGCAGGAAAATGATTGTCAGATCCCAGAAATTAAGAGGTATTTTCGAGTTAATGATAAGCGCACCGACCTCGGACATGTAGATGAGCTGGCTGACTGAAAGTGCTGCTATTACGAATCGGGTGAGATCACTTTCGATGCTCGCGGCCAGTACGGCAGGAAGGAACATATCAGCAAAACCAATCAGGACCGCGGGAGCAGCGGTGTGTGCTTCAGGTATCTGTAGCAGGTTGAGCAGCGGAACCATCGGCAATGAGAACCAGGTGAACAAAGGGGTATATTCGGCCGTCACCAGCGCGATGATTCCGATGGCATAGACCAGTGGCAGCAGGGATAAAAAAATATCGGCTACATTTGTGAGTGAATTTCGGACAAGCTGCTTAGGGCCTGGAGCTTGCCGTGCCTGATCTATAGCCTTGTAAAAGGAGTCTTTAACCGTATTTGGGTGGAATCGTTTCTCCTCAATAAGTTGACATCCCACAGGTTCAAAATAAGAATCCGGCTTACGAACAAGCGGATACAAACGTGGCAAGATTAAAGCGGCCAGCAGGCACGATACCACTACGGTGGCATAGTATTGCAGAAACATGTGTCCCAGGTCAACAAAATGGATAATCACCAGACTGAATGCGATTGAGACGACAGAGAAGTTGGTGGCGATAACGGCTGATTCACGCTGGGTATAGAAGCCTTTTTCGAACTGCTGCATGGTGATAAGTACACCAACGGTGCCGGATCCGAACCAGGATGCAGTCGCGTCAACGGCACTGTGGCCGGGCAGGTTGAATATGTAGCGAAATGGCTTGCGAACCATAGACCCTATTAATTCCATAAAGCCATAGTCAACCAGAAATGGGAGAAAAATTGCGGCAAAAAGGAAGAAGGCAAACAGTACAGTCATGAGCTCATTGAGCATTAGACCGCCTGTTTCGTCAGAGATGAGGAACTGTGGGCCGATCTGAAACAGCGTGAGGGTAGCCAGAATAACACCGGCCAGACGCAAAGCAAACCAACCGTGACTGATGTGAAAAATTTCGCCAAGCGTAGTGTTTTCGGCCCAGGCCGGTCGTTGGATCTTGACGAAAACGGTCAACAATAATGAAATCCAGAAGACTACCACTGCGATCGCTGTCAGGGAGTTCTCCAGAAGTCCCATCAGCGCGTAAGCAAGAAAGCCAATTCCTACATTGAATGATTCGTCGCTCTTAAACGGAATAAGGAACATGCCGATGCCCACCAGCGACGGGAGCAGGAACATAAGCAGGTTTCGGTATGACAACTGCACCGATTTTGACGGGATGTTAGTGTCAGACCATTTATCCGATTCGTCAGGATTCTCCGCACTGTATTGATGTGCTACATTGGGTGAACTGCCTGTTGAGCTGGAATTGTCAGTCTCTTTTGAATCGGACATTTTTATTTTATAACGAATTATGGTGGAGTTCTATAATCCACAAAAGGTACATATTTCAATTGGATACGACAAGAATCATGATTCTACCCCGAGGAGAGGTATCAAATGCTTCTCAAGGGAATACAATTGGGCTGCATATAACCGAAAAGGGGAAAGTCTATAATAAGCAGTAATACAAATATTGATACCCATTGTTACTTTCGAAAAAAGGTTTTAGATAGACAGCTTCCGGAACGCCGACGGGCTTTTGCCGAATTGCTTTTTGAAAGAGCGGGAGAAATAGGCCTGATCGTTGAACCCGACTTCATAGCAGATTTCAGCGATAGTCTTATCAGTTTGATTGATAAGTTCAGCGGACCGTTGCAGGCGAAGCGACCGTATGAAGTTTCCTGCCGGCTGACCAACCAGGGCGTTTAGTTTTCTGTTCAGCTGTGAAACACTCATATTTAATAACTCCGCATAATCTTCGACTCCAAACTGTTCTTCGCTAATATGATTTTCAAAAACCTTAATGGCTTTACTCAGAAAACTTTGATCAACAACGCTCTTGCTGATGGATGTCGGTTTGAAGTATGTCGTTCCACTAAACTGCTTCTTTAAGTTTTTCCTCTGTTGAATGAGTGTTCTTACCGTGGTCAGCAACTCTTTTACATGAAAAGGTTTGTTCAGGAAAGCATCAATCCCGGCTTCCAGTCCTTCGATTTTGGGATCAAGACCGGCTTTAGCAGTGAGCATGATGATGGGAATATGGCTGGTTTTTTCGTCACTGCGGATTTTTTCACTGAACTCATATCCATCCATTTCGGGCATCATTAAATCGGTGATAATTAAGTCCGGTATAGTCCCCTGAGATGCGGCTATGCCCTCCAGCCCGTTGCCGGCCTCCAGAACTTTATACTCATCCTGAAGCTGCTCCCGGATGAATGTACGCACATCGGCATTGTCTTCCACGATCAGAATCAGTTCGTCGTGTTCTGAAATGAGTGCTCCAAAATCGGAAACAGGTTCAATCGTTGATTCTTCAACAACCGCCACCTGACCATTCAAAACAGCTAACTGAGAATCAGATTCCAGGCTTTCTTTGTAAGGAAGCCGGATAAAAAACTCCGACCCAACACCTTCTTCGCTCATTACATCAATGCTACCCTGATGCAGTACAATTAATTCGTGCACAAGTGAAAGACCTATCCCTGTGCCTTCATATTTACGGGTATTGGAAGATTCGGCCTGATAAAAACGATCAAAGATGTACGGCAATCTGTCTTTTGAAATTCCAATCCCGGTATCCTTTATCCAAACTTCAACAACCTCAGCTTTCGGAATAGTGACACTCACATCAATGCGTCCGCCGGGTTCTGTAAATTTGATGGCATTCGAAATGAGATTACTGAACACCTGTTCCATTTTTTCAGCATCAAAGCGTACGATAATCGTTGCTTTGCATGATGAAAAATTTAAAATGATATTTCTGGAATCAGAAAGGGATTCAAATGAAAACAGCTGATTTTTCAGAAATGTAACGATATTGTGCTCATCCAAATAAAGTTCCATCTTACCCGCTTCCAGTTTGGATAAATCAAGAAGCTGATTAATCAATGTCAGAAGTTGTTCTGCATTTCTGTTTACGGATACCAGTTTTCTTTTTCTGTTCCGGTCTTTTTCAGAATCGAGAAGGGTTTCAATCTGTCCGATAATCAGTGTCAGAGGCGTTCTGAATTCATGCGAAATATTGGCAAAAA
>RECI01000323.1 GCA_007694095.1 Balneolaceae bacterium
GAAGAGTGTAACTATCAAAAGAAGAATGAATGCATTTTTCATAAGACTATATTTTTAGTTTTAATGTTGGTTTAGCCCTGTAACGGGTTTTCTGTTCACCTGCAGGTCGCACAGCGGATCGTCAGGTGAAACAGTGTTAAATCACCAAAGCCGCCGGGGAACACACCTACATGTAAAAAAAACACTTAGGAGTGCAGGCGCCACCGGCCGGTTAATGTATTTATGATTTGAATCATTATGCCTCTTCTCCTCACAATAAAATAGCACTTGATTAAGTTAACATAATTGTTAACATTTGATTTGTGAAAGAAATCAAGTTCTATAAAACCCAATCAGGCAAAGTTCCGGTCAAAGAGTTCTTAGATTCTTTGAGTTCAAAAAATGCTCAAAAAGTTGCCTGGGTGTTGGAATTAGTTGAACGTCTGGATCAGATTCCGGTACAATACTTCAAGAAATTGAAAAGCACAAATGATATCTGGGAAGTGCGTGCCAGAGTCGGATCCAACATTTTTCGGTTGTTGGGTTTTATAGATGATGATGAATTTGTCATACTCACTAACGGGTTTGCCAAAAAATCACAGAAAACACCGAAAAAGGAAATTAATTTGGCAGAGCAGCGCAAGGCTGATTATCTGTCCCGAAAAGGAGGTAAAACATGAGTGATTTACAAGCTTATATTAGCGACCGTAAAAAAAGAGATCCCGAGTTTGCCGAAGGCTACGATGAAGGATTTCGCAGTTTCAAAATTGGTGTACTTTTAAAACAAGCCCGCGAGGAAGCAGGCCTGACTCAGGATGAGCTCGCCAAACAACTGAATACTAAAAAAACAGCCATCTCACGAATCGAGAATCATGCAGAAGATATACGGCTTTCTACCTTGGAGAAGTATGCTCAGGCATTTGGAAAAAAGCTCAGAGTCGAACTCGTAGAGTGAGGCAGGCATAACCAGCGGTTCGTGCGGATTCGTTTTGGCTATGGGGCTTAGGACTATTTGTCAGCTCACCGCACAACTGCCAAACCTTACATTACACCCTCCGTATTTATTTATGTTAATCCCTCCGAACGGCTTATCCATTTAGCTTCGTGTCATCTTTAAAATAGCAGGGGAGTCATCCCCAGAGGGTTTGACTATACGACACTTCATCCGTGACATGACACTAGGTCCGGAACTCTTAACCCCGACTTTGAAACTCTCAGGAATTCTTACTTTAAATAAAAAAGCTAAATCATTGAGTTTCAATGCCTGTCCCGTACAGCCCTGTCGGGGTCGGCCCGGAGGGCAAAAAAGGCCTAACGGCTTTTTTGGGTTAATTCTTTTTGCATTTACTGAATTATGATGAAAAATGCAAATTTTTGCACCCAGAAATCTAACGCCAAGATCATTCCCCTCAATGGCTTACATATTGGTCACGTGTCCTTCTCTTCTTTAAATTTACCGGAAACATATTTGTGAAGAACACTGGTGACAAGGGTTTGATAGGGAACACCCTCTTCCATAGCCTTCGATTTGATTCGTTCAAGATCTCTCTGTGAAATTCGTATGTTCATCCGCTGATCTTTTCGCGTATGGTTTTCCGCCATCTCTCTCGCTGCAGCAATTTCTTGTTCAAGATTCTTTACGGATTTGAATTCACCGGCCTCAAGGGCTTCTTCAATTCCTTTTTCGTATTCATCTAATTTCATAAGTTTTACCTCAAGTATTTTTTGGTCAATTTTCGGCTTGGAAATGCCGTAATCAACTTTCTATAACCACGTTTCTTATCATCTTTGTATGGAATGGCCCAGCAATAGTTGTCAATTTCAATAACGAATAATTTTTGGCCAGGGTATTTTTCCGGAGTTATGTGTTCGAGAATATCAAGCAGATAACCATGCTCAATTGCAGTTATGATTCTTTCAAATGAAATATTTCGGGTTCTTTTTAAGAATCGGTTTTTATTGTCATCCCACACATAGTGCATAATAAAATTATATGTAAATGTACATACAATGTCAATACATTTTGTCTGCCTTAATTCTGGGTAAATAATGTTTGAAATTTGGTGCCTGGATTTTGATCTTTTTCATATTAATCATCCTGAAAGCTGATGCGATTGAATTCTGTTAACGTGCGATTCTGTGGTTGTCACGAACACTACTAAATGTCAGGTTTAACATTTTCCACTCATCATTAACATTTTTATACACTTCGGTAACGGTGAACTCATTAGTGATTTCATTCCCACCAACTTCAGCCACCAGTGTAATTCGGTTCCAAATGATGGCAGTATCATCAAAAACCTCAACCACAACATCGTGGACATCGGCTTTCTTGTACCAGATTCTTCCACTTTCAATGATAGCGAGCTCTGCATCCTTGCCCCAGGTGCTGCCCATATGAACAAATTTTGACTTTTCGTGAAAAAGGGGCTCAAGCTTGTCCACATCCTTGTCTGCCATCCACTGTCACTTCTTCCGGACAGATCAATGAGTTCCTGTTCCGCACTCGTGCCAATTTCGGATGGACGAGTAATGTTGTTGAACTCCTCTTCAGATACCCTTTCTAACCAAACTGTTGGTTCATTTCCGGTGATGGTGAGGTATGTTACCGGTGTTTCGGGTGTGGCAGCGTGCCAGTGCTCCACGCCCGGTTCACATTTGACCACATCTCCGGTATGATGAACATTGGGTGCCAGTTCACCTTTTAGAAAAATGGATGAATCCTGAGCCAATGCGTGGGCAGTAAGTGTGATAGATAGCAGAATGGGTAAATAAAATATTCGTCTCATAAGTTTATCGTATGATTACTTAATGGTTTTTTAATTACTTAATCCAATCCCTTTTCCTCTAACCAGTCCGAGAGCAGATCAGCAATCTCAACATTGTTCAAATCCGACATCGGAAAGTGAGTATTGCATTCGGTACCAATAACATAAACATTTTAAATGATGGCCCGGTTATACAGATTACTGCATTCCCTACCAGTTTTACGGATTGATGAATAATCTATCTCCTCTTAAATACATGATATTAGTATTGGATACTATCAACCAGCTTAATAGATTACAAGCCTGTTAGATCTTAGAATTATTCCAATGAAAGATAACCATAAGCCCATCCGTCCATTACTGGAATATTTTGATCGTGTTATCTCATTGACAGATGATGAAAAAGAGTTGGTTAGAACCAAATTCAAACCCCATCTCTACCTTAAAAGGCAGTTTGTACTTCAGCATGGAAATATCTGTAAAACGTTCAATTTTGTTGTAAGGGGTTGTCTGAGGTTGTATAAAGTAAGCAGTGACGGAACTTATCACGTTCTCCAATTTGCCAATGAAAACCACTGGATTCTGGACCTCACCAGCTTTCACAAACATAAACCGGCTCTCTTCAACATCGATGCCCTTGAGGATACACAAGTGCTCCGCATAAGCTATGATGATTTAATCGATTTGTATATAAAAGCCCCAAAATTTGACCGGATTTTTCGAGTTCTGCTTGAAAATCATTTTATGCAGCAACAGGAACGGCTGGCACAGCTGGTAAGCTTTACAGCTGAAGAACGTTATGAAGCATTTCTCAATACCTATCCTGATCTTCAAGACCGTCTGCCGCAAGTCCAAATCGCCGCATATATTGGTGTAACACCTGAATTTCTGAGCCGGATTCGGAAACGTTTGGCTGAAAACAATGGCTGACATCTTAAACCAGATCAAGATGTTTTCTTAATCTGGATCATTTTTTTGCGCTAAAGGCTGATCTAACTTACAGTTAATCAAATAATCAATCTTCAAACGCAAAATTAATGTCTGTGAACATATTAAAAGTTGCGGTAATTGGCACAGGAAACATTGGAAAAACTATAGCCGCGAATCTTGTAAAAGGAAACAGGACTGTAATCATTGGCAGCCGAAAATTTAAAGATGCTGAATCATTAGCCAGTGGACTCGGCACCCTCGCAAAAGCGTTCGGAACACTTGGAGCCGCATCGCTGGAATCAGAAGCTCACAGATCACCTGAAAAAGCAGTCCTTTTCTATGCAACCGATAACCCCGAAATTCAAGAAACGGTCGAAGAGTTGATTAGCGAAAGTGGGTTTGAAGCCTATCATATTGGCGGTGTAAATCAGTCGATCAGGATCGAGGTATTCGGAGATCTTCATGAATTTGGGGCTTTAGGTAAGCCGGTTTCAGCTCATGAAATTGAAGGGAAGATTTGAAGGATTAACAATAAATTTAAATAAAACAAAAAACTAAAAATGAATGTGATGAAAAAAATAATTGTACTTCTAATCAGCTTTATCGGATTAATTTTCATAGATGCCAGTGCACAAGATAAAGTTGTACTATTGGATATCTCTCATGAGGATAAGTCAGCATATTTGAATGTTAGCCCCGATATTTTCAATGATTACCGGGATGTTGTGGAAAATCAACTAGGGGCAAAGCTCATAATGAATGAAGATCAGGTGATTGACAGCGATATGCTGGAGAAAACGGATGTTCTGATTCTGTTATCAAGCTTGAGCACTAATCCGGTTAAAAGTACCAGATCATCCGCTGAAATAAATTCCATAGTCAATTTTGTGAAAAACGGTGGAAGGGTGATCATTTTCACCGATGAAGACAGGCGTGTAGACATTGAAGCATTCGGTGCTAACGAAATCGTCAGGCCTTTTGGAATGGAATTTGGTGATGATCTCCCGGGGATATCAAATGTTGGAGCCATTAGCTTTATCGGAGAAGTTATCAAAGGCCGGTATGAACTGCCATACAGCGGGTCCCGCGAGTTAACCGGAGGAATACCCATTAGTGTTAAAGATGCCGAAGGGGGACATTTACATGGTGCTTATGTTCAGCTTGACAATGGTGGCAAAATAGCAGCTTTTGGCGAAACAATGGTTGGACTGTTTATTGGAGGTGTAAGTTTTCAAAGACCGGGTGGAGATCCATTCCAATGGAAAGGCAAAGATAATAAGCAATTTATGAAGGAGCTCATTGCATGGACACTCAAAGATTGATTGTGCTATTCGACCCTTCATAAATCACTCCGGTTATACAGATTACTGCATTCATACCATTATTACGGATTGTACCTCATGAACTGTTAAAGCGTTAAAGGAATGGTTACTTTGAGTTCAATTGAACAACAGCAGATTAGTGTATTTAAATTAAATTTCTGACCAATATTGGAAAAATTTCAAATTCCAAGCACCAAATTTCAAACAATTTCTACCCACAATTCAGGCCTCAATGTTCCCAAAAAGTCAGATAAAAAATGATACCAACATTTTGGAATTTGGAATTTGGAATTTGGAATTTGTGATTTGGAATT
>RECI01000088.1 GCA_007694095.1 Balneolaceae bacterium
TAACAAGCGTTTCGTGCTGACCGGTTCAGGCTTCTTGCTTGACTTCAATTTTGGTAGCCCGACAGCACAAACGCAGGGTCGTTATTGGTCTAAATTTATCTTGAATACTTATGACTTACAAGGAAACCAAACCTTCAAAGCATTTGCAGCATATTGTCCGCCTTTTCTGGATGTATGAAGAGAAAGGAAGGTCTTCTTCATTTACATCAACATACAGAATTATTGCAGATGGTTGTCCGGGTTTGATCATTCAATACTCGGACAATGGTACGGTATATTATAATCAGGATGGAACGCCGGTTTCCCGGTCATTTTTGTACGGTCAGACAACAAAACCGGTTAACAATTATTCTACAGGGGCTGCTTATACGTTTGGAGTTTATTTTCAGCCCTGGGCTATTCCCGTCATTTTTGGTTTCGGAGCTAATGAGTTGACAAATACCCAGGTCGATTTCAGCTTGATTAATGCTTCTCTCTGCAACCGAATCATTGAGGCAGGATCATTTTCACAACGTGTCCAACTCATATCAGAGTTCATTTATCGGAAAATCAATAATAATTCGTGCCAACATCATCCGGTTCATGAGGTTGCGAAACAAATTTTAATATCAGGGGGAGCAAAAAATCTGCACGATCTTTATTCTGATTCCTATATAACTTCACGGACACTTGTTAGAAATTTTAAAAAGCACGTGGGTATCACACCCAAACACTTCTCCAAAATTGTCCGGTTTCAGTCGGCCAAGAATCTCATTCAGCAAAGGGATGCTTCAAGCTTTACTGATATCGCAATCAACTGCGGATATGCCGATCAATCACACTTTATCAGAGAATTCAAAGAACTTTCCGGTTTTACGCCGGTCCGTTTTTTAAGCCGGTGCAGGGAAAAGGTTCGAAACTATCCCCAACTCATCTGATTTTTGTCGTTTTTCTTCTATATCAGATCCTTCCAAACCGGTTATTTTGCCACCAATTGAAATCTCTCAATCAAGTAATTTATTTTATGATTGCGATTACAGGTGCCAGTGGCAAACTAGGAAGTCTGACAATTCGAATTCTTAAGAATCATGTAGATCCTGAAGAGATTGTGGCTGTAGCCAGATCTCCTGAAGAATGCACCGATCTTAATGAATACGGTATTTGGGTGCGTGGCGGTGATTATAATAGCAAAGAATCAATGATTGATGCCCTTCAAAATGTGGACAAACTTTTACAAATATCCACTACTGCAACCGGAAAGAAAGGAATTCAGCAGGAACGGAATGTAGTGAATGCTGCAAAGTATTGTGGTGTGAAGAGAATTATTTATACCAGCTCTCTTCACGCATGCCGGGAATCCCGTTTTCTTGCGACACAACAAGCGTCAGCAACCGAATCATTCATAAAGCAATCGGGATTTGTGTATTCCTTTTTCAGAAACAGCCTCTATATGGAATTGATACCAAACCTTGTTGGTAATGCCTCGGAAACGGGTGTGATCAGGTACCCTGCCGGGGACGGCAAGGTGAGCTTTGTGAACAGAAAAGATATTGCAAAGGCATTAGCGTCTGAGCTTTTGAACCGTCACGAGGAAAACCGTATTTACGAAATTACAGGAAGTTGCTCTTACAGTTTTCATGATTTGGCCGAATTACTTGCACAAAAAACGGGTAAGAATATGTTATACGAAAACATTACACCGGCAGAATACAAGGAACTGCTGAACGAACAATCGGTACCCACAGATACTGTTGATCTTCTAACCAGCCTGGCCAGGGCAATTCGGGCTAATGAGTTTTCGCATTACTGTCGTACTCTGCAGGATCTGCTCAACGAAAAACCGGTTTCGTTAGAAACGTACCTTCAATCAATTTAACCTGATATGTTATTCAAGCAAAAACATCTCGATGGGATAAAAAACGGCAGGATTACTCTTGCTTTTCGAAAATGGAAACAAAGCCGGGTGAAAGCAGGGAGCCTGGTGAAAACAAATGTCGGTATTCTTAAAACCTACTCCGTAAAACCGGTGAGTATTTCAGACATTACCACAACGGATGCGAAAAATGCAGGATACAACACAAAACATGAGCTCCTTTCCTTGCTGGATCAACAGAAGAACGGTACAATCTATAAAATCAGGATCGGCTATTATTCCGAGGATCCAAGAATTGCCCTTCGTGAACAAACGAACCTGAGCAGCGAGGAGATTGATGACATCACCAATAAACTGAAACGGTTAGACAATGATAGCAGATCCGGTGTCTGGACCCACGATATCATGAACGTCATTTCCGAAAATCCGCATACAAAAGCTGTGAAACTGGCTGAGCTTACAAATCGCGATAAAGAATGGCTTAAACGAAACATCCGGAAGCTCAAAAATCTTGGTTTAACAATTAGCCACACCAAAGGATATACACTATCGCCAAGAGGGGAGAAATTGTTAGAAACCTTTCGGAAATAGAACTCGTAAAGGGAATCAAGTTCCAATAGTAAAGAATAGTTAGGCAAATATAGTTGCCATCAATTTAATTAGATGTTTTACTATATAAATTCACTCATATCCCTGATTCTTACTATAATTGCAATTTTATTCGGTATTAATCAATTCAATTGGATACCAGGCTTAATTGAAAGTTTTATAGTAAGCATTGGTTTATATCTGCTTTTTTCGGGTCTCGTCTCGTGGATTCTATCTCCGGGAAAGGCAGATACCGCATCAAATAATGTTGCTATAGATCGATCCAACTGGCCGTTATCCGGCCCCTTTAGACGACTCGGCAAGAGAGCCGGATCATTCTTGTTTACGATTATTTTCAGTATTACCAATTTTCTGAGTTTTCTTAATCCGTTTCTGCTTTTCCAAATTATCCGCCAATCTGTAGCTAATGAAAAACTAAAAATAAGGGAACAGCAATCAGACGCAGACCCAGGAGATTACAAAAACAAAGCCCGCTATTGCCTGCCCTTTCGCGGTGAATGGCTGGTATATAATGGTGGTATCACACCTAGATCATCCCATTCATGGGATTTGCTGGGTCAACGATATGCCTATGATTTCGTGATTGCGGATCAAAACTATAGTAGTCACAGTGGAAGGGGCACTAAGTTAAGAGACTATTACTGCTATGGAGAAGAAATTCTTGCTTCAGCTCCCGGAACGATAATGGAAATTGAAAACCGGATATCGGATGCACCTTTTGTAGGATTTGGTTTTTCTGATTTCACAGCCAGGCATTTTGCGGGAAACTATGTGGTGATAAAGCACGCAGAAAATGAATTTGGAATTTATGCCCACCTGATTAATGGAAGCGTCTGCGTTCGACCGGGCGAACAAGTTGCTCAAGGCCAGGTAATTGGGAAATGTGGGCATAGTGGAAACAGCACCGAACCACATCTGCACTTTCATCTTCAGGATTCTCCGGATTTCCTCAGCGGCATGGGTCTGCCCATCCGATTTGACCGGTTAAAAATTAATCAAAGAGAAACTACAGAAAGCTTTATACAAGGCGGTCAATTTGTGGAAAATATTTCAATTTCTTAAATCGAAGTTTATGCATCAATTAAATACAATACCAACAAAATAAAGGTGAATGAAATGAACATAAACAATCAAATAAATCATTTATACAGCATAGCATTTATTTTTTTAGCCGGTGTTATTTTTCTCTTTGAAAGCAGAAGCACTTCAACGGCTGAATTTGAAGAAATCACGGTTGAAAGAATCAATATCGTCGAAAACGATGGTACAATTCGCTTGGTTATCAGCAACAAAGAGCGTCAGCACCCAGGTCGAATGGATGGTGAGGATTTACCCGATCGTGAGAGGCAGGCCGGATTGCTATTCTTTAATGATAAAGGGGATGAGGCTGGCGGGTTATTGTTCGGATTGCAGGAAGAAGGCGGTCACAAAATAAGCTCCCTCTCATTTACCATGGATCAATATAAAAATGACCAGGTTGTTCAGGTATTGCATCAGGATTTGATACAGGGCGATCGAGTTATTCCAACAAGAGGTTTTGCGGTGAATCAATTTCCGGATGGTGCCAGGCTTATGGATTATCTGGAAGCCATGGATGAAGCCCAAACCATTGAAGACCCCAATGAGATGCAGAACCGGATGATGGAAATTCAGCAAGCAATGGGGTCAAGGCCGGCAGCTTTTATGGGCATGGCGAGTGACGGTAGCGGCCTCTTTATTTTTAATGATGAGGGACAGCCCAAACTGATGCTTTATGTAGACCGTGATGGTAAACCAAGAATCCAAACCATGGATGAAAAGATGAATATAATCGATTTGATTGAGTTTTAAATAATTTAGCTCAGAATCGATAAGCTATTATAGTCCAATTTATTAGAACTAGCAGAACCGTATATGACCGACTATTTATTTTCCGGAATGCCTGGAATTATACATACAATCGCAGCACTGCAGGCTCTTTTGTTGGGTTCTGCTGTTCTGTTAATGAAAAAAGGCACGGCCATTCACAAACGAATAGGCTATGCCTACGTAGCTTCCATGCTGATTGTGCTTTCTACGGCTTTCATGATATATGAGTTGTTCAATGGATTCGGGGTGTTTCATGCATTTGCCATATTGAGCTTTGTTGCCCTGATTGGCGGTCTTTACCCCGCATTGTTCAGACACAGAATCAAGCAGTGGTATGTGCAGCATGTTGAGGTGATGAGCTGGAGTGTTGTAGGGTTATATGCCGCCTTTGTTGCGGAAGTATCCGTTCGGTTTTTTCCACCTGAATATTTTTATTTCATCGTTGGCATTGGCGGTGGTGCTGTAACTATGATTGGTGCCATCATCATAAAAAGAGAAAAGAAAAAAATAATGCAGAAATTCAATACTGAAGCAGAAAATGAGTATTTAAGATGATTTAATGAAAATCAGGTAAATATCACATCACCCAAAGTAAAACTAAACAGCAAACATGAAATGAAAACTTTAATTTCTTTATTACTTATAGCCTTCGTTGTGTGCTAGACTAATCTAAATTGGCCAAATAACTTATGCTGCTAGAAAACTATTTCTATAAGGATGGTCCCGGAGCGGCACTAGCCATTGTTCCGGATTCTGGTGAGTCGCTGATTGAGTGTTATGGGGTTTCCTCTCTTGATATTGTAAATCCGATTAACCCCGAGACCGCATTTGATCTTGCCAGCGTTTCAAAGACTTTTACCGCAACGGCTGTTCTGCTTTTACAAGAAAAAGGTACAATAAATTTGAATGAACCCATCTCGTGTTATCTGTCCGGTTTACGTCATTCAACGGAAAACCGGGCGGTTACCATTCAGGATTTGCTTTGGCAT
>RECI01000162.1 GCA_007694095.1 Balneolaceae bacterium
ACATCCATCATTAACCGGCCAATTTTAACCAAATCCCGCGGACGCATCGCCATATTGTTTCCACCAAGAAAATATCCCTGTGGATCACGGTCCCATCCTGCCAGTCGGATATCCATAGGGCCAAATAGATAGCGGTTTGCAAAATGAAGTGTATTCATCCCTGTGGCCCTATGGAGGATTACGGCCAGCAGATGTGTATTACCAGTACTGTAAATACGGTCTATACCCGGAGTGCCCTGAAGAGGCCTGTCGAGAGCATAGCGAATCCAGTTACTGCTCGACACCCACCGTCCGTAATTCGCCCTGCTGGTTGAAGCAAGGCCGCTCCTCATCGTAAGCAAATCCTCAATCGTAATGGCAGCTTTTAGCGAATCGGGATTGTTTTGAAAATATTCGGGGAAGAATTCACCTATAGGCTGATGCACCCCTTCGAGATAACCTTTATCGATAGCTATTCCAACAAGGATTGAAAGGAGGCTCTTGGAAGCTGATTTGATATTGTGGCCCCTGTTGGCATTCATACTGCCAAAATACTGTTCTGCAACCAGTTCGCCATGCTGGTTTACGAGAATACTGTTTATAGGCCCAAGGGTGTGCAGGGGTTTTGTAAGTTCATCTAACTGTAAACGTAATTCCTGTTGGCTCATCGCAACACGGGCTGTCGCTTCTGATTTTATTATGCCGTCATTATGATTTTTTACCATACCAGAACTGTAGTTTTCAAAAAAAATCCAGTACGAGAAATAAATCGTTATGGCCAGCAGAAAAGTGAGGCTCAGAAGTACTTTGTGTGATTTTAAACGATTACTCAATTTGAGGGAATACTTAACATCAGTGAACGGTATTACGAGGCAAATAAAATCAACTTACTAACACTTCAATACCTGCAAAATTATATCTGAATCAGATTATGAGTTGTAAAAGTAATTAAATGGAATCCGGGATAAATGATAATTATGGCTCAAAGTCGATTTGTATGGGTTTGGTTATATTTATTTTATCAGCTTCAGGTATTATTTGCGCATGGTCACCAAACGTTCCTGACGGAACGTGGAAAAGTCGGTCACTCTTTTTGGGTTACCAACCAATCGTCCCTGGACGGGACGTGTGTGGAGTAAAACATAAGCAATGACAATGAATAGATAAAATGGGTAAATAAAAAGTCCTGTAGGGACTACTGGTGGGTAGATAAAATTGTTTCGCCCCAAGATTCGTTCCGTCAGGAACGATTGGTGAAACGGCGATACTTATACATACCGGGAAATGGATGATGAGATTACCCGTACAAATCAATGTAAAATCTTAATTGTTCATAAGAAAATGAATAAAACGATTGGTCTTTAATTTAATATTCTTTATTTTACCAATCAGTTAATTAACTTAATAGTTAAATATTACATAATGGCAGCCGATCAACTCTCAAATACATTCCATGCATTAGCCGATCCTACCCGCCGGGCCATCCTGGCGAGTTTAACCACGGGTGAAAAAACCGTATCACAACTTTCCGAGCCGTTTGAAATGACGATGCCTGCAATCACCAAACACCTGAAGGTACTTGAAAAGGCTAATCTGATAGAACGAAGCCGGGATGCACAGTACCGTCCGTGTCACCTGAACCCGGAGCCTTTAAAACACATCGACGAATGGATGGAGCAGTATCGCCGGTTTTTTGAGGCAAGTTTTGACCGGCTGGATGAATACCTGAAACAACTTCAAACCAAAAAGAAAGAAAACGATGACACCTGAAAAAAACCAAACAGTAGAAACAATCAACAACGAAATTATTTTCACCCGAATATTTGATGCGCCCCGTGAACTGGTTTTTGAAACCTATTCAACATGCGAGCACCTGATGAAGTGGTGGGGTCCGAGGGAATGGCCGCTCGACTACTGTAAAATCGATTTTCGTCCCGGAGGCTCCTGGCATTACTGCATGAAAGGCCCGAATCCCGGAGACGAATCATGGGGAATCGCTTATTACAAAGAGATTACCGAGCCGGAAAAAATCATTTATAACGATAATTTTTCTGATAAGGATGGAACAGTCAATTCTGAAATGCCTTCCTTTGATACGATTCTCACGTTCACTTCTACGGGTAATAGAACTGAATTAAAGATGGTATCGAAAGTCGGTTCAAAAGAAGAAGTTGACAAACTGGTCGGGATGGGACTGATTGAAGGATTTACCGAAACCTGGGACCGCCTTGAAGAATTGCTCGAATTGTTAAAATAATCTTACTATGGACAACCAATTTTTAAAAGGTAGCTTCTCTCACTGAATTGTTGTTTATTATATCAATTTCAAATAGTTAACCGGTTGTCTATGAGCATTCTTCGAATTATCTTCGCCATCATTCTCCCCCCACTCGGTGTGTTTTTGACAGTTGGAATCAAACCAGCATTCTGGCTGAATATTCTTCTCACCATTTTGGGTTTTATTCCCGGAATTATCCATGCGGTTTGGGTGATTGCAAAAAATGATTAGAATCACAAAATTTTCATGCCTTTGCACAAAAATTATTGTAACATCCGGTTACTGAATTCGTGTAAAAAACCTGATCAAATTGCGTACTATCAGTCAGTTACAGAACGCTTTCGGCCAAAATCAGTCTCACCATGAAAATATACCTTTATCCATTTATCTGAAGCACTCACCGGCAGCTGAAACCCAACAGGATACTCTCCTTATTCGCAGGCTGCCTTGTTTCACTTGTCCCCGATCACCGGACACGATCCGGTAAATCTGAGAACAGGAGTAACCACGTAAAGGTATAACTCAATCTTTTTTTTGATTCTGACTGACATGCAAAATTCTGATTCAAACAAACCTGCCGTACAGGTTCCCTCAAAATCAATCTGGCTGGATGTAAAGAATGCGATCCGGGGCACCGAGGCCGATTATACAAGAATCAGCCTTAAAAAAGCCATTTTACTACTCGCAGTTCCCATGATTCTTGAATTGGTTATGGAATCGACCTTCGCTGTGGTGGATATCTTTTTTGTTGGAAAACTCGGTTCATCGGCCGTGGCAACTGTTGGGCTGACTGAAACCTACCTGTTTCTTCTTTACTCCATTGCCATGGGTGTTGCTACCGCCGTTACAGCCATTATTGCACGCCGAATCGGTGAAAAGAAAAAAGACGAAGCAAGTGTAACAGCAGTCCAGGCGATTTTCCTTGGAATTCTCATTTCGTTGCCATTTGCATTTGCAGGGATTTTTTATGCAAAAGACCTGCTCGCACTCATGGGTGCCGACGAATGGAGTATAGAGCACGGCTACCGATACACTCAATGGATGCTTGGCGGCAATTCGGTAATTGTACTGCTGTTTGTAATTAACGCGATTTACAGAGGTGCCGGGGATGCGGCCATCGCCATGCGTGTTCTCTGGTTTGCCAACGGCCTGAATATCATTCTTGACCCGATCCTTATTTTCGGGTTTGGCCCCATTCCTGCCATGGGAATCGAAGGAGCCGCCATTGCCACCACTATTGGCCGCGGAGCCGGTGTGGCGATGCAGCTTTGGGTGCTGTTCAGGGGCGGCAAACATATCCGGGTTACACCCTCCCAGGTGAGATGGAACCTGAAAATTGTGCTAAACATTCTGCGGACATCATTGGGCGGGGTTGGTCAAATGATTGTTGCCATGACCTCCTGGATTTTCCTGATGCGTATTCTAGCCGATATCGGAAGCGATGCCGTGGCAGGCGCTACCATTGCACTTAGAATTTTGCTCTTCACCCTGATGCCGGCCTGGGGAATGGCGAATGCTGCTGCCACACTTGTTGGCCAGAACCTTGGGGCAAACCAACCCGATCGTGCAGAATCGGCCGTATGGAAAATTGGGTTCTACAACATGATCTTTATGCTGTGTGTATCTGTGATCTACTTCTTGTTCAACGAAGCACTGATCGCTATTTTCTCCGGTGATGAACGGGTGATTACCATTGGCGGAGAGTGGCTCCGGATCCTCTCCTATTCCTATTTCGTTTACGGCTGGTGGATGGTATCGGTGCAGGCATTTAACGGTGCCGGTGATACTATTACACCTACAAAAATCAACCTGGTTTTCTTCTGGCTCATACAGATTCCCCTGGCCTGGTATCTTGCCATTTCTCTCGACTGGCAGCACTCCGGGGTATTCTGGGGAGTATTTTATTCCGAAACTGCAGTAGGGCTTTTCACACTCTGGCTATTTACACGAGGCAAATGGAAAACCAACGTGGTATAATACTCCTTGGATTAGTGTCTTTAACCCACATTAAGCATTAGACGAAAAAAGACTTCCGAAGTCTCACTTCATTTTTTAAAAACCTGGATTTTTTAATCTTTAAGGGTTTCTTTCACAACTCCGAAAGACTTCGGAAGTCTATCGCTTAATCCGGGTTTAAAAATACATTCTGGCCAAAATGGGTGAAAAAATCAAAATCCAGGCACCAAATTTCAAACATTTTCTACCCTCGATTTAGGCCTCGATGTTCTGAAAATGTCAGACAAATAAAGATGATAAACACTGATTTACATGTCATTATTTCGTTGACTTGACACTACCTTATTCGATGTAAAAACCACAGATTTGTTTTGTTACCGAAATAATATAATAGTTCTCAAATTCTGAATACTACCATCTAATTTGCCACCGTTATACCGGTAGATACAACCTAAAGAATTACCAGAGCAGCCAAGGCTGCAACACGGTATTCCAAAGAGGCGATGAACTCGCCTCTTTTTTTTGTCAAGCGAGCTACCACTTTCATCCGACCGGGGAAAGTTGTTGTTGGTCGGGTGGGTCCTACTTATTATATTTCCGAAATAATTGTTCTATTGATATAATCACTTAGCTGACGAAGTATCTAATCTTTATTCTGCTCAAAATAAGAGTTTTCTCAATTCTCATGGTTTATCCGGGCGCATACCTACTTAAAACTGGCGTATTTGATTAAACCCAAATTAAGCAATAGGCGAAAAAGAATTCCGAAGTCTCTTATCATTTTTTTAAACTTCTATCTTTTCATCTTGAAGGGTTTCTTTCACATCTCCGAAAGACTTCGGAAGTCTATCGCTTAGTCCGGGTTAAATACTGAGCCAAAACTCAAGACCAAAAAAAATCAAAACAGGTATTGACATAATGAACATCGTTCATTATTTTTACACTGTTCAAATTTAACAGATATGACAATTGAAGAAAGAAAAGAACGGGAAAAAAGGGAACTTCGGGAATTGATTCTGAAGACCGCTGCTGAAA
>RECI01000119.1 GCA_007694095.1 Balneolaceae bacterium
AGAAATGAAAATGACTGCAAAAAGACTAATGAAGGAACTGTAACTATGTAAGAATTATGCAATATTTTTGCCAGTTTTTTTAATAAGATATGAAGTAGAAGAGAGTAGTGAACCCGAAGCTGAAACAGATTCAGTTATTTGACTTACACCGGCCTGGAACCCGGTGAGCTGCGTTTACAATTATCGTTGTTAAAAATTTGTTACTGACTGCCATAAATCTTCAGTCTTAATAGCCGTAACATTCCCTTGATTAGCTTGCTCTTTGCTCTCGAGTATTTTTTTTACAAAAGCTGGATCATAGGATGATTCTTCACTATACACCTCTGCATCAAGGCGGCGGGCCAAGTCAGCAATCATCTTCAAATCCTTTTTATTTTTGGGCTTAATGACTAATGATTCCATATCGCTTGAATAGCTTGTTGTTTGGTTACAGTTGGGAAATCTTCCAGAAATTCGTTTAAGGAATGGCCGGCCTCCAGATATTCAAAAAAAGTGCTAACCGGAACACGGGTACCTTTGAAGACAGGAGTACCACCGAGTATGTCTTTTCGCCTTTCTATAATATTATTTTGAGTAGCCATTTTTATGGAAGAAAAAATTAGCGTTGGTTAAGTAATATAATCAACGATTGGGCGTCTTGGAAATTTTTGGAGATCGAGAAGTAAACTTTGGTTCAGTTGCTATAACGGTTTGTTATTGTGTTACATACAGTTTTTCAATTTATTTATTTACTGTATTTGACATGTTTCGCAACCTTTGGCTTCCATTCTTTTTTCCTTGCCATGATACTATATAATTTTTCATGAAAATAAAGTTGATACCAAGTTTCTTCCTGAAACTCGCATATATTTTCGTATACCTTTTCAGAATGAACCATCAACCTCTTTAAAAATTCATCTTTAGGCTCTCTATGATTGTTGATGACTTGGCTTAGTCTAATTGGAGTGATGTCAATATCATGTGCAAAATGAATTCTTTTAGTATATAAGGTATCTATATAAATTTTTAAAAATTCTGAAAAGTAATTGTGCTTTTCATAAACAGGATGTTGGATATAATCTTCCATTTTTAACCTTAACTGCATAAGTTTAGCACGAATAATTTGATCTTTTGATAAATTTTTCATCCTCTCCAATCGTGCTTCCATCAAAGCAGTTGCTTCTGATTGTTTTTCTTTATTAGATGAATACCTTGAATCTAATCCGAACTCTACATCCTCTGTTATATTTTTATTTTCTTTTTTAGTCATGGTCATATGAATTAATTAATTCCAGTATTTCAGGAACCATAATACTTAATGTTAAACCTGTTGGTGTCATGTTATATTTTTCAATATAATGTTGTGCAATTTCAGTTTTCGGTCTTAGTGATAAGCAAGCAAATTCGGCATAATCACGAACCGCAATTTTTGCTGTAAATGCCATTAGGTTTCCTGCAATGCCATCATATTTTTTTCCTTTACCCTTATTTTCAACTGAAACTGTTAGTAGTCTAATATGCACTCTCCATTCACTGGGTATTCGTTCCATTGAAACAAGACCTAATGCCTCAGTTGACCCAATGATTTGCAACTTGAAAACTTCATACTCCTTTTCAGTTTTCCAATCAAAGAAATACCTGTCCTTTCCTAATGTTTTGAAATCAGAATTTTCTACGGGAACAATCTCAACTTTGTGTTTTTTTCCTGTAGATATTTCAGTTATTACCATACTGCAAATATAGCAAATGTTTACGTAATTCGGAAACAAATAAATAAAAGTTTACAAAATATGGATAATTATATAGTGTACAGTTAACGCCCAATTATTGATGACATAGGCATATCACCAACGCAATTCATTTTATCCATACTTCGTAATTGGTTATTAAGCACGTGATATCATGAAAAATAACGGCATATAATGCATAAATCGGTGACAATTTCGCAGACTGTGGTTTATCGTACCTTACAATATTTGCTTATAAAAACGTGATTATTGATTAGCCCTATTACATGTATTTGTCCTGAATGATCTACTCAGCCAAATCCCCCGCATAATAAATCAAATTGCTAAAGAAATCTCTTTCAATCTTGTTCAGGAAAATTAAACAACTTGTGTCAGGAAGGAGGTTGTCAGGCATTCTCAATATCTGCATGAAGGTCATCAAGAGAATCATTTTCACATACTTTAAAATTGGTAGTACATATAGGGGTACAAAACTTTTATAAAAAGGCCTTAATGAATCAATAAACAGGAAAAATTATTGACTACGAATCAGGCGGTTACAAGTTCGAATCTTGTCGGGTGTACATTTACAAAGCTCCGGTTTCTAATTTGAGACCGGAGCTTTTTTATTTGCAGTAGTTGTACACAAGATCCCGGCGTTGATCTTCCGAAGCGGTGCCAGTGAAAACCATTGATGATGTTCCCAGAATCTTGATTCTTGAATAATTCACCGATTATATGATCTCAATTCGATTTTTCTTTCTCTCAGTCGTATACATCCTTTCGATGGGTAATCCTTAGAATCAGGATTAAAACTTCCTCGTCTTTGATTTGGCAGACAACGCGATAGTCCCCAACGCGGTATCTCCATAACCCCCTGAAACGGCCTTTCAACGCGGCACCCTTGTCACGAGGGTTCGCATCACCGGTCAGGTTTTCCGAAATCCAGGTTAACAGCCGCTTTTGAGTTTCGGGGTCCTGTTTACGAAGCTCTTTCCGGGCCCGGTTGTCAAATTCAACCTTCCAGGTCATCGCTTCTCATCAGTTCTTCCAACGACCAGCGTTTTCCTTCCGGCTGTTCAATACGTTGTTCGGCGATATAAATATCCTCCATTTCATCCAGTTTTTCCTCAATGGCCTGGCGGATATAGTATGTTTTGGTACGGCCGGTCAGTTTCGCGAGATTTTCCAGCCGTTTTTCGTCTTCGGGTTTAAGTCTGACGGTTTCAGAAGCTTAGAGCACAGTTAATACCAACTTGTTGTACATCATTTGAATTGCGATGAACAGATAGAAAAACCTATTTACGATTAGGAGAAAAATTCGGTTCTTCGGTCTATCGCAAATCATTTAGTTTCTTTACAAAATCATCAATGAGACCGCACTCCTGAATATTATCATACCAGCAGTACCGGCAATGCAGCGGGCTCCATTTATTCAATGATTCCAGAGCAATGCTGCGGGCCTGCCTTACCCCAGTGAAACATCCAGTACCATCATTACACAAAAGCCGAGTATGGTACCCAAGGTTGCAATGTCTGTATTTCCTGCCCGCTGGGATGTGGGGATGAGCTCTTCCACTACAACAAATATCATGGCACCGGCAGCAAAACCAAGGGCGTATGGCAGAACTGGCTGTATGAACATTACAGCAAGTGCCCCGATTACGGCAGATGGAGGATTTACGATTCCGGATAGCTGCCCATAATTAAAACTCAGCCACCGGGAAACCCCCTCGCCCCTGAGGGGCATCGATACGGCCATTCCTTCCGGAAAATTCTGAATGCTGATTCCGATTGCAAGTACAATAGCCCCCATAACGGTTGCCGTTCCGGTTGGGTCTATACCCGAGGCGGCCGCCCCAAACAGTACACCAACTGCAAGACCCTCGGGAATGTTATGCAACGTGATGGCCATCACAAGCAGGGTTGCCCTGCGCCATGTGGTCTCAACACCCTCGGCTTTTTCGCGGGGAAGTCCGAGATGTAAATGCGGAACATATGCATCAGCAACCCTGATACATAAAGCGCCAAGTATAAAGCCGACCGTTGCAGGCATCCATTCCGTGAGCCCAAGTGATGCGGCCATTTCCATAGACGGCTCAATTAACGACCAGATAGACGCCGCAATCATCACACCGGCAGCAAAACCAAGTGAAGCATCCAAAAATTTTCTGCTAACTCCTTTATTCAAAAAAACAGCAGCAGCCCCAATTGCAGTGGTAATCCAGCATAATGTGCCGGCAATAAATGCCTGTGAAACAGGACCCAACTCAAAAAACCAGTTCGTCAGTGATATTTCAGGCATAGATGTACAGCATACGGTGAGTTATATGTGGAAGAGGTTACTGTGTGGATTATCCAGAATAATCAAAAAAGTTAGCCTTAGATAAATTTTTCTTTAGCATTTTTAAATATACAAAATCGTATTTGGAAAATGAAGAAAAGAAGCAGCTTTACAGATGTCACTACCGATAAAAAAACGTATCTTTATCAGCTGAAAATGATTCGACGGTTTTTGCAATAAATTCATCTTTTTTTACGAACAAATATGCCCGTCCAATTGTTAGTTTAGAGAATTGAAATTTCCAACAGATTAGATATATGCAAATCCAATTCGAAACAGAAAAATTTGTTACTCGCCATATAGGGCCGGATGATAATCAAATCAGAGAGATGCTCGAAGTGTGCGGGTCTGGCAGCATGGAGCAGCTATTGTCGGAAACCATACCCGCACAAATCAGGCTGAAATCGGAATTACAGCTGCCAGAGGAACTTAGTGAGGCAGAATATCTTCATCATATCAAAAAAATTGCAGCTAAAAATAAGGCTTTTCGTTCCTTTATCGGGATGGGCTACTATGATACTATCACACCCAATGTGATTTTGCGTAATGTTCTCGAAAATCCGGGTTGGTATACCGCATATACTCCCTATCAGGCTGAAATTGCGCAGGGCCGTCTTGAAGCTCTCATCAATTTTCAAACGATGGTGAGCGACCTTACCGGAATGGAGATAGCGAATGCCTCGCTTCTTGATGAGGGCACTTCTGCCGCGGAAGCAATCACTATGTTGTATGGACAACGAAAGGGAGAAAAAAGGAAATCGGCCAACACCTTCTTTATCTCTCAGAATTGCCATCCGCAAACCATTTCCGTAATCAAAAGCCGGACAGAACCTCTTGATATCCGCCTGGAAATCGGCAATCCTGACCTTGTTGATCTTGCCAAACCGGAATATTTTGGTATCCTTTTACAGTACCCCGATACATACGGACATGTGAAAAACATTGCCCCCCTTTTGGAGTCTGCCAGGAAGAACGGCCTTTTTACAGTTGTAGCCGCTGATTTACTGAGCCTTACATTGCTTAAACCGCCCGGAGAAATGGGGGCTGATGTTGTTGTTGGAACCACACAGAGGTTTGGGGTGCCGATGGGATACGGCGGCCCTCATGCCGCCTATTTTGCCACAAAGGATGAGTTCAAGCGTCAGATACCCGGCCGGATCATCGGGGCAACGAAAGATGCCGAAGGCAACCCTGCTTTCCGGATGGCCCTGCAAACACGAGAACAGCACATCCGCCGTGAAAAAGCCACATCCAATATTTGTACCGCCCAGGTTTTACTCGCGGTGATATCTGGTTTTTATGCAGTTTATCATGGCCCGAAGGGGCTTCAAAAAATCGCGCTTCGCATTCACGGATTGGCAAAGCTGGTAGCGGCAGGCCTAAAAGAGCTTGGACTGAATGTATCGGATGAACCATTTTTTGATACGATTTACATTACCGGATTAAATCATGAGCAGCTTTCTTCCATCCGGAAGGGTGCCCTCGGCAAGGACATGAATTTCCGTTATTTTGAAGATGGTATCGGGCTTTCGTTTGATGAAACCAAATCTTTCAAAGATGTGGATGATGTGATCAATACCGCTGCTGCCGCACTTGGAAAAACCTCTCTGTTCGATGTTAAAAAAGCGTCTGAAGTAATTACTGCTGAATTCCCTGCCGAACTTGCAAGGGAAACCGATTATCTCGGGCACCCTGTATTTAACCTGTTTCATTCAGAGCATGAAATGCTCCGTTATTTAAAATCGCTCGAAAACCGCGATCTCGATCTTACCCACTCTATGATCTCGCTGGGTTCCTGCACCATGAAACTGAATGCAACCGCCGAAATGATACCGCTCACATGGCCGGAATTCGGAAAAATTCATCCGTTTGCCCCGGAAGATCAGGCCAAAGGTTATCATATCATTTTTGATGACCTCGACCGGTGGCTGTCCGAAATCACAGGTTTTGCCAAAATTTCACTTCAGCCAAATTCCGGAGCACAGGGAGAGTATGCCGGGTTGATGGCGATCAGGGGATATCATCATGCGAATCATGACAAAGGAAGAAATGTAACCATTGTCCCTTCATCGGCTCATGGAACAAATCCTGCAAGTGCAGTGATGGCGGGAATGGAAGTGGTGGTAACCAAATGTGATGAACATGGGAATATCGACCTGGATGACCTGCGCGATAAAGCAGAGAAATACAGTAACAGGCTGGCAGCCCTTATGGTAACTTATCCTTCCACCCATGGAGTTTTTGAAGTGGATATCCGTGAAATATGTGCACTGATTCACAAACACGGGGGACTTGTTTATATGGATGGGGCCAATATGAATGCCCAGATCGGATGGACATCTCCTGCAGAAATTGGAGCTGATGTATGCCACCTGAACCTTCATAAAACGTTTTGTATCCCTCACGGCGGAGGAGGGCCCGGAGTAGGGCCTATTGGCGTCGTGGAAAAGCTTGTTCCGTTTTTACCGGGACACGACATCATCAAAACCGGCGGCTCCCGGGCAATCCCGGCAATCGCTTCAGCACCATGGGGTAGTGCAAGTATTCTCACGATTTCTCATGCATATATCAGCATGATGGGCGCGAATGGACTGAAAAAAGCGACGGAAGTTGCAATTTTAAACGCCAATTATTTGAAAGACCGCCTCAAAAATCATTATCCTATTTTGTACACGGGCAGGGGCGGTCGCACAGCTCATGAGTTTATCGTGGATTTACGTGGTTTCAGGCAAAGTGCGGGAATCGAAGCGGCCGATGTTGCCAAACGGCTGATGGACTACGGCTTTCACGCGCCCACAATGAGTTTCCCTGTACCCGGAACACTGATGATTGAACCTACCGAAAGCGAATCAAAAGAAGAACTTGACCGGTTTTGTGATGCCATGATCGGAATCAGGAATGAAATCAGGGAAATCGAAAACGGTGAAGCAGATAAAGATGAGAACGTACTCAAACATGCACCGCACACGATGCGTGTTGTTCTGTCTGATGATTGGTCGCGCCCGTACAGCCGTGAAAAGGCGGCGTTCCCGCTGCCACATTTGCGTTTCAACAAATTCTGGCCTTCTGTGAGCCGTGTTGACGACGCATACGGAGACCGTAACCTTGTTTGCAGCTGCCTTCCCATTGAAGCCTATTCAGAAGGGCAGGAACCGGCTGCAAGCCGGCCGGTTTACCAGGATTAAATCCGGATTAAGCTATAGACTTCCGAAGTCTTTCGGAGTTTTGATGGAAACCCTTAAAGATGAAAAGATCGAAGTTTTAAAAAAATGAAAAGAGACTTCGGAAGTCTTTTTCGTCTATTGCTTAATGTGGGTTCAATTCAATGCCAACCGTTAACGGTATTGGTTTTTAGTGTCCAATGCCGATAATTCAGTAAGGAGTGAAGCGATTTTTTCTGTCACCGTTTTGAATACTTCTTCACCCTTTTCCGGGGTAGAATATATTGGGTTGCCGATGCCGGTATCATCGGTTACTTCCGACCATCTTCGCTCTGACCATGCCCATCCTTCACGAATGCCTGTTACAACAGACTTTTTCTCATGGCCATCACCTGCTTCAGGCAAAGGCAATACGAGGTCGGGAACCAGGTACATCATCAGGCTGGTTTCCATTTCATCAGCGTGGTCGCCCTCTTCACGGAAGCTGATATCCCGTTTTGCAATTCCAAACCAGTCGCAAAGAGCGAGGAACATGCCGGGAAACTCCAAACCGAGTTCCCTTAGCAGGGGTTTAAAATTATTGCCGCCATGGCCATTCAGTACCAGCAGCTTTCGGATTCCCTGACGGTTCAGCACTGTGATAAGATCCCTGAGAATGATAAGCTGTGTACTTGGATTAATATTCATATCCAGAAGGATATCAGCCTGGCCGGTATTTACCCCATAGGGTATGTTTGGCAGAATCACAACCTTCGCCCCATTTTCCCATGCCAGTTTACCAGCCTCCTCAGCAATCGCCTCTACCTGGTAATTATCGGTTGCATACGGCAGATGATAGTTATGAGCCTCCGTTGCACCCCAGGGTAATACGGCAATTTCGAATGTTTGATTTTTAACATTTTTCCAATTGGTTTCGGCAAGAAGATAGGGTTTCATATCGCTGTATGGTTTATTTCTTCATTTTGTGTCGGAATCAAATCATTGATCTGTTGTGTAAGATAGGTTCTGACAGCTATTTTTTCAGGCCCACCCGGGAAGTAATATCGCATTCGATTCATCTGTCGGATGTGCAAGTTCCCCGGTTCCGTTTTTCCGAACCTGATACAGCAATTTCATCCCATCATCGATTTCAATATCTCTTACAGTGAACGATTTTCCCTGGTCGCCGGATGCCACAAAAACCTGCACAGAGCACAAATTTCTCCATTTCTGGAATGGGCTTTGAATAATGGTCGCATCCTGTATGCGTCTTTTTTTTATGTAAGCCGTGGATTTTGAAAGCCTCCGGCTCCGCATCAGGAAAATGTCTGTACCCCACCCTACTGCCGCATCCCTGTATTTGAGCCAGCCCCAGTATACCGAAGCAACGGGCAGAATCCAGATTAAAATATTGAAATTCAATAGCCAATACAGCACAGCTGTAGCGGCGGTAACAGGCAGGGAAGATCGTAACAAATAACGCCTCATTGAACGTGAAGGCGGCTTTATTCCATCCATTTCCTTTTGATAGTCTGGCAGCACTTCATCTAATAACGGGATGATGTTTTTTTGTTTGATGAGCGGAAACAGCACAATGGAGCCGGTACCCTTGTCGTCGCCATACCCCGCGCTTTCAAGATGCAGAGATGCGTAACCCAGCGGCTGACGTATAATCCCCTCAGTAATATGTATCGCCTGGATCCGGTTAAATGGAACAGTAATTCTTTTTTTCTCGAAAATACCCCTCGAAACCACCAATTCTTTCTTATTTAATTCAAGCTGGAAATTGCCATAAGTTAATAATGTGCTAAAAAAAGAGATCAGCCATGCAAATATCACAAAAACTGCAATAATGGCAATGATTAACACGGTATCGGTTTGGGATGGGAGCAGACCGAATATGTATTCAAAATATTCCGATTCACTGATCAGTGGCTCAAGCTGGGAAAAGATAGTTGCAATGATAGAAAGCGCAATACCAAAACTGCCGGAAGTGGAAGCCGCTATGAGTAATTCTTTGTAAGGGATTTTTATCGTTCTTGCATCGTCAACTGCCGTCGATACTCCGGCTTCAGTTGTACCTTCTTCAACGCTTGATTCGGTTTCCTGCCTTAGAATCCAGTTGATTTCATTAGCTTTTTCCCTGGTTATGGCTTCCAGTGCAGCCTGTCGTGAACTGGACCCTGCGGTCTGAATATCAAGCCGAACCAGTCCGAATAATCGCTGGATAATTCCGGATGTTACATCAATTACCTGGATTCGGTCTTTTGTGAGATAGATATTTTTACGGACAAAAATCCCGCTTTTTATGTGCAGTGTTCCATCCTCAATTTTATAGAGAAACCGCCACCAGTTTAAAATTCCCATCACAAGCAATAAACCAAAACCTCCGCCAATCCACCAAAGGAAAGGAAAGTTTTCGCTTTGTGCACCTACGAACAGAAACACAAGGATCGTTATCAGATTTCCCCTTATCAGGGTAAAGGCCCTGCTAACTGCCGCAACAGGATGTTGTCGCTCAAAATCAGACATCGTCTTCTGCCAGGCGTGCATAGGTTGAAATTTGGCGCCGCACCCGGTCTGCAATAACCGTATCCAATGCTGGAATTTCATGTGTTGTTGCCGCTGTGGATATCGTTACGGAAGAGAGGCCATACCATCGCAGAAGAGGTCCCTGCCGGGTGTCGACGTGTTGTACACGGCTCAGGGGAATCAGGGTGCGGGTTTTAACAAAAACACCCCGTTTAAGGTCGATCTCTTTTTCATCCACAGCATAGCGCCAGTTTTTCCATGACAAGTAGGGAATCCAGACAATAGAGAGAATCCAGGTAAGCAGGAATATTGCTGCCAGTAAAATAACCATCCAGAAATGGAAATCATCCAGCCCGAAAAATAGCGCATAACCGGCCGGGATGATAAAGTAAAATAAATTACCGATAGAATTTCCCCATTGCCAGACTCTAATGGCGCGCGGGGTAATTCTGTGGAAAAGGGGTTCTGCCATGGTACTTAATTAACTCTCAAAGGTACGTTAACATTCAAAGAGAGGAAACAGAAACTTCATCATGGCAGGAAAGATCTTGGCTTCTTCTTGATTAAAGGGATTTATATTGAGTGTGCAGATAAAAATTCGATTACAATTATTTTGTACCCAAGATTTCTCAACCTCACTATACCGGGAAAAAATCAATATCCAAGCACCAAATTTCAGGCGTTTCCTGCCCGCAACAATTCCTGATTTTACCTGTTTTCTTTTTCAAAAAACCATCTAATCCGAAATTTTTCCCAATTCAACAGTTTAACAATTCAACAACCCTACAGGTCACTCAAGCTGAATTTGTTCCAGTTCCCGAATTTCCCTTTGAAACTGATTTCTTCGGTCCTGGAGTAAATCCGGAATTCCCCGTCGCGGATCAGCAAGCCTCTCCTCAAGGGTTGGTACAAGGGTGGCTTTAATCAGAACTACAAGTTCCTGCACTACATTTTCTGTAGATTCATATCCAAACAGATATCGCAGGCCGAAGAACCATCCCGGCAGATCTTTTAGAATTGGGATACCTCTTCGCGTACGGTTAACCTCAGTTTCATACAAACCGGCAATTACTGTACTTTCTCCGCTAAGCAGCAGAATGTCTGTTCTTGCTTCCTGTTTGTTTACAATTGTGCTGATAGGGTCGGGCTGGGCGGTACTTCTTTCGGCACTCACCCGCATGTAGATAAATGGTTCTCCTTCATGGTAAAATACACGGGGTTCCACCCTGAGAATGGTACCGGTGTTAAAAAACCGGTCCGTAATATTACCGGCAAAATCCCTCTGTTTAATGGAAAAGTCCTGTCCAACCTGGATCATCCCTTCTTCACCGTCCATCACCTTGATGGTAGGTGCGGATAAAATCTCACCTTTATCGCTGGTTTCAAACGCACTGAATAGGGCGTTTATATCCCAGCCGGAGTTAAAGATGTCGGTCCAGTTTACTTCTGCTTCAAACACATCCTGCCCTACACTTGCAGCAGAAAAGTTTTGCAAACGAACCCTTCCGTTATAAAGGCTGGTCCAGTCAATTCCAAGTTCACGGATCAGGCGCCGGTCGCCCTGAAAAAAGGTAGCGGATATTTCAATTTCCCTTGTTCCAAAATTCACAACAACATCATCAGCTCTTCTCGGGCGATCTTCCTCCACTATTGCGATTTCATCTTCAGGAACATCAAAAATTTCGTAATAGCGGTTTAATTCATTTACCACCATATTATTTGCCGCGGTAATTCTGAACAAGGCATCCTCCCAGTGCATCTGAGGGATATCAATACCTATTGGCCCTCTGAAGGTTGCACGGTTTATAAAAATTTTGTTTCTGAATTGCATCGCGAATTCCTCCAGGATATCAAGAGCGTTTTCAAAGCTGATATCTCTTGATAAAATGATCAGTTCCTCCGGATTTGCAAACTCTCTTTCCGGTAGCCTGTCCTGGGAGTGTACATAAGTAGTATTCGCTGCGAGCAAGATTATTGAGAGAATGACAATTGGTTTCATATTCATACCTGATCTATTGTTCTTGTGTAAGTGTCAGAACTACCCTGTCTCTGATGCCACCACGGTTTAATTGAAATACAGCTTCTCCACGCTGCATGTTGATGGAGGTTAATCTTCCAAGATAAACCCTGTCTCCGATATTGAGCCTCAGCAATGTCCCATTTTGATCAATGATATGTGCCCTTGTACCTGTTAATACAACAAGTCTGCTGCTATCCACATCCGGTAAATCATCTGTATTTGGCGGTATTTCGTGAATTAAGGGATAGTAAGGATTGTGCAAAATCCGGCCAAACGGACCGGAAGGCTCAAGAGATGCCCTGTAATTAGTCCAATTACCCCGGCGATAGTAAGCACCGAGTGTAATCTGAAAGTTTACTCTGTCGAGCCGTTCAAAATCTGTGATATTATCAAGCTGAACAGAACGCACCTGCACGAGCGGCCTGCTATACTCCAGCCTGTATATAAAATTGACTAGATTTTCGTATCGGCCCTCACCCTGAATATTCACATTTACAATTCCATGATCAGGGTTACGGGTAGAATCGCTCAATGAATAATTTAATTCTGTAAATGAAATACCACGGTTTAGCTCCTGGAGGTAATCATAAAAATTACTCGAACTGTGATCCCTGAATAGTTCTTTGGGATGATTCAGGCGAACAAAAAGCGCTTCATTATAATTTGCCTGTGCAGTTGCAAACATATTTGCTGTACTTTCAACTTCCCTGTATTCTTGCTGCAGATTTTGCAGCCGGTTCTTGGTGAGCTCAATATCTTCATTAAATTCATTTTGTACATAGAACCATCCACCACCAACCATTATGGCCAGTGTAAGGAGTAAAATCAGGGTATTTCGAACGCTGTATTTCATATTTGCCGTTATTTTAGCGAATTCGAACAATAAAATGATTATCCCTATACGGTTCCGGTAATTCCGAAACTGCATTCACTGCATCCGGGATCTCTTGAAAAAGGCCTACTCCAATCCTCCAGTTTAACTGACCTTCTTCTATTTCAGCCTGCCAAAGAGTAGCTTTATATCCTTCATCTTTAAGCATTTGGTATTCTGCTGCCGCCCTGCTGCTGTCGGGGATGGAGTGCAGTACAATGGTATACGCTCCTATAAAAATTTCATCCTCAGGTCCTCGAAGCCCGAATCGGGGCAAAGCTGGAGGCACTGTTTCTTCAGGTGAAACTGTGTTTCTTGTTTCTTGTATTCCGGCAATTCTTTCAGCCTCATTATCAGCCGTTGTTATCTCCTCCTCTGAACCTCTTGGTTCCGGGTCAGAATCTTCCTGAACAACCTGTTGCTGTTCAAATACAGGTGTGTTGTTTGCCGCCCGGTTTCCGCCGGCAACAAGCTCTCTTTCCCGAATTTCAGCCGGCTCGGGTGCATAGGTAAAATCCAGCTCTATCACAGTGCCCTGTTCAAAATCAAACTCAACCTGTGGCATGTCGAGCAGGAATTCTTCAATATCCTGCCGGTAATTATTTGCCTGCATGGCAAATGTATAAACAGGCTGTTCGCGTAATTCAGTTTCAGAAACCTGCTGAATATTTGCATCGGTAAACAGGCGAGCAAGAACCGGTATCTGTTCCCGGGTCAGGGATATTCCGGTCAGATTTATGTGTTCATCAGATGTTCTGAGAGATGTTAACCACAACTGTGGGATTTGGGAAATTCCATCATTCAGAGATGTCAGAACTTCTGACCATTTTTGACTGTACCTCGCAAGTTCAAGTAGCCTGTCGATTTCGGCCTGTATTACCTGGTAATCGGCAACAAGGTCTTCAGTCATGGTAGCGATGGGGCGCAACTCTTCGATTTGATTTTCAGTGATTCTTACCTGTTGTTCAAGCTGCTGAAGCTCGGCACTTTTCGATAAATACATATTATTAATGAAGAGCGGTGTAAGCGCAATCAGAATCAGAATAATGATTCCGTGCCAGGCAATTTTTAATGAGCGCTGTTTTTCACGTAAATATTCGGGGAGCAGAACAAGTTGTGAAAATTCCTTTTCATTTAACCGGCTTGCGGCCCATGCAGCACCAATGGCTGAAAGGTAAGGCTGGAGATAGACAGGTGAGTCCAAAATATCATCCGCATATGTAACACGCTGCGGGTGAAGAGTTAAATAATCGACTTCTATTTCATCAAATTGTTTTTCGAAATAGGGTTTTACCTTTTCACTAAATTTTGCTGAACGCGCAATCAATACCCTGTTTAATTTAGGTAGTTCTCCCTTGTCGATTTCGAATAAAATTTTACTGAAAATTGTGTTGAGAATATCAACACTATTTTCACCATCAGGAATAATAGGCAAAATGTTTAGAATCTCACTGCCCTTCATAAACATGATGCGCGATGATGTTTCTCCAATTGCGATGATGCCAGTGATGTCATCCGGTGCGAGATTATAATTAGCCCGCACCAAGCCTGCCCAAATACTTTCATCAGGCAAGCGTTCATTGATCATCAGCTTGCCTTTATAATAGGTTTCGGCAACTTCAAATAAATTTATGAGAGAAGTATCATTACGATTATAAGCAATAAGGCAAGCATTATCTGCAGCTTTAGTCCATGAGTAATGGTCGGGTTCCGGATCTTCATTGTGAATGGGGCGAAGCTTTTCATTGAAAAAATCAATCCGCTCGCTCTTCCTCATTTTATCTGGATCAACATTCTTTACAAATTGGAATGTAGTTTTACCAAACGGGATATGAAGCCCGATATGAAGCTTTTTACGCCCTATTTTTTTTAAATAATCAGCTATTAATTTCTCATTATCAGTAACCACATCCGAATCTTCATCTACCCGGGTCATATCAAAGTTATCATCTAAAGAGGATGATACCGGAGATTTCGGTTTGGAGGAAGTATCATCCTCACCTGTGAGTTCGGGGAAATCATCAAGAGTATCTTTACTCTTTGTATCGACTTCAAAAAAATCATCAAATTCGGTGGCAAGCCCCTTCGGGTCTGAAGTGCCTTCAGAGAATTTCACGATGGGGTACGGCATGTCGAGTGTTTCCACACCCATTAACTTAATCCCTCCCTTGATTACCTGTACCCTTGCTATCCGAAGCCGGTCATACTCACTGCTAATACCTATGAATTCTTTTTTTGCCACAATAGTTAAGCCTCAAGCAAGCAGTTGTTTGATTCGGGTTTTGTTATTGGCCTGGTTAACAGCCTCTTCAGCACTGATGATTCGCTGTCTCATAAGCCTTTGAAGATCCTGCTCCAGTGTGTGCATGCCATACTGACTGCCTTCGTTTAACATTTGGTAAATTTCCGAAACATTATTGTTCCTTATGGCAGCCCGTACAGAAGGAGTGGCAATCAGCACTTCTTTTGCTAACACGCGTGTTCCTTCAAGTGTATTTACAAGCTTTTGGCTTATCACGCAAGTTAACACATCAGCGAGCCTGTTTCGCACCCTATCCTGCTCATTAATTGGGGTTTCACCTATAATCCTGTCGATACTTTCCATGGCCGAAGCAGTGTGAAGTGTTGAAAATACTTTATGGCCGGAATCGGTTACTTCCAAAGCATTGCGTATGGCAACATCATCACGCAGCTCCCCGATCACTACAATATCAGGATCCTGGCGCATTGCCTGAACAATTCCATCACGGAAAGATGGGACATCTCTGCCAACTTCCCTGTGCCTGATGATACATTTCTGTGGTTTATGCATTAACTCAATCGGTGACGCAATAATAACGATGTGACCACGAACTGAACGGTTATTTGCGTCTATGATCGTATCAAGAGTGGTGGATTTACCGGAACCGGTAATTCCTGTAACCAGGGTTAACCCATATTTCAGATATTTCAGGCTGAGGTGCCGCGCAACTTCAGGATGCAGGTTCAGGTCTTTAAAAGGGCGGATTTCATTACTAATTTGCCTCATGTTCATTCCGAGATTATCCATATCGAAATAAATGGTAGCCCTGAATCTGCGATCACGGTCGGTAGAAAGGGAGTAGGAAAGGTCTACACTACGCTTAACAATGAGAGCCTCCATCTGTTCCTCACCTAAAAGATTTAACAGCAACAAATTGGTTTCATCAAAAGAATAGATCAGGCCTTTATCAACTGGCTTTTTTATACCATGGATACGGTACCAAATCCTCCCTGAGCAGCCATCGCCCCCCAAATCGATGTCGGAAGCTTCGATTTTTTTCATTTTGGTAAGGTAATATTCAATATGCTTCCTCAATATTCGCCTTTGTTCAGAAGGAGTTTCAAAAAGTATATTAATCATGAACTGAATACGGTCAATTCCCCGTAATTCTTCCGGTATTTCGGATATAATAGTTCCAAGAAGTTCCTGAACGTTATCTTCTACCAAGGTTTCCATGATTAAAAATGTTGGCTACTGTTATTTATAAGTTTATTGTTCAGGTGTAAAATTTTTTTTCCTGCATAAATTAATTTTCTGTTCTGTAATTCAACCAGGTTAACAAGAAAAATTTTAAAAAGTCTGTCAGATCGGCTTTCAAAATAACTTATAACTTTTTCCCTTTCGAATCTTAATACGGCAGCAGGCCTTGCCGCTGTAAGTGTGCCAAAGTCTGGTTTATTTTTAAAAAGAAAAGTTTCTCCAAGAAATTCACCGGCTTTTATTTTAGTGATAAATACATCCCTTAAAAAAACTGAAATTGTGCCATCAAGTACCAGCCATCCACAGTTCAAATCACTATTATCTTCGGATACAATAATATTCCCGGCATGATATTCTTCATAATTTCCAAGCAATAAAAAATCGCGAAAATCTTCCGGAGGGAAGTTTCTGAAAATCAATGGAACATTGTCGAGAACTTTTTTGAACCGGATATGATGCAGCATGGCACTGTTTACAGCATTCATGATTCTACAAACTTCAATATAGGATAATATTATAATACCTGATTAACACTATTAACCGGTTATTTGAGGCAGCTATATGATCTACAGTGGAAACATAGTTAGTTTAGCCACAACATTACCCCGATAGCATAATTAAATTAAAAAATCTTAATATAAAATACTCATTAAATATTATATACAAAATATTTAATCCTTTAAATAGATTAAATTTAGCATAGAGTTTTTCACCTACTAGTATCCTGTACAGAAATTATATAAAAGTTTGATATTTACTGATCATCAAGTGTGATAGCCATAACTTCTTCAATGGTTGTTAAGCCATTTATTATTCTCAACCGCCCCGATGCCCTTAGAGTTAACATGCCATTTTTAATGGCATGCTGTCTTAATCCATCTTCATCAATTTCACTTCCTGCTTCAAAAATCATCCGCTGGATAGTTCTGTCGAAAAAAAGTGCTTCAAAAATTGCTATACGCCCGCTGTATCCATTATTACATTTATCACAACCCACTGTTTCGTAGAATTTATTCTCCTGAATTTCCTGATCCGAAAAGCCAAGATTCCTAAGTGGTTCTTTTGCCGGATTTTCAATTGGACGCTTACAATGATTGCATAGTTTTCGTACAAGCCGCTGAGCCATCACAAGATTAATAGCATTTGCGATCAAAAATGGTTCTACCCCCATTTTAAATAATCTGGCAACTGCACTTGGAGCATCATTGGTGTGAAGGGTGGAAAACGTAAGGTGACCGGTGTTTGCGAGTTTGATAGCAATTTCGGCAGTTTTCAAATCCCTGATCTCTCCTACCAGTACGATGTCGGGGTCATGGCGAAGAATACCTCTCATAGCCAGATCAAAACTCATGCTCTCCGAGATTTTTAACTGTCTTGCACCTTTAATCAGGTATTCAACCGGTTCTTCAATGGTAAGTACGTTAAATTCCGGATTCATTACAGTATGAAGCGCAGCAACCAGCGTTGTTGATTTTCCTGAACCGGTAGGCCCGGTAATAATTACAATACCGGATGGTTTGCGAATAGCCCTGGTAAAATCTTCAAATGCTTTTGTCTGCAGCCCCAGTTTGTTCAGGTCGGTGATTACTTTTCTGTCATCAAGAACCCGGATTACGATAGATTCGAGTTTGCGGGTAAACTCTTCACCCACCATTGGCATAATTGAAACCCGAAACCTGATATTGGTATTATCGATCCTGCGCTGGATGTACCCATCCTGGGATGAGTCGCGCTCGAAACGGTCAACATTGATAGCTTTATCTTTTACTACTGCTGACAGAGCTTCCGGTTTCACGTTTGGCTGGGCGTGCCACAAACGGAGGCGGCCGTCAAGACGAAATAAAATATCAGTTACATTTCCTTTTCCCGGTATGATGTGAATGTCACTGGCACCCATCCGAACCGCCTCAATCAACATCCCCTCCACAAGGGAGTTAAGCATACTTTTATTGATCTCGGAATCCAGTTCTTCTTCATCAAGTTCAGGGGTACTGAGTTCCGTATCCTCAAATTCAATTTCATCCAGTATTTTCAGGAATTCATTGCGCTGTTCGTATACCCAATTGATGATTTTATCTAATGTTTCGAACTTGCAGTAGGTAAGCTCATACATTTTGTATGGCAATTCTGAAGCAAGTATGGAAATCTGCGGATCTGTTGGATCGGCACAAGCCAGAACAATCAGGTTTTTATCGGCTTTATATGGAACCGTTTTCCTGTAAATCATTTCATCCACAATATCCTCAGGAAGTTTATCCATGAGCTTGCGGATGGATTCAGCCATTTTTTTTGAGGGTTCTGTATTAACCATTACCTCGCGAAAGGCATACAGCCGCGAAATGGTTTTCATAACCTGGTGCCTGTCGGCACCAAAATCTTCAATTACGATAGTGCTGAGCCTACGGCGAATAGATACCGGTTCTTCCTGGTGTGTCTTTAATGCCTGGTGAAGCTGGCTCTCTGTGATGATATTATTGTCGACAAGAGCTTCTCCAAGCCTTCGTCGTACAAAAAAAGTGTTTTTTTTAAGTGTATCCATTAGCTGTTTTATGCAATAATGCTATAAATAAATAGAAATCAATATGTAACAAAAATAAGTTTGGTTTTTAGCTGTAAAGTTTTTTTTAAATAAAAAAAATATTTAATAAAAAAAAATATGTATAACCCCTATTAATCTACTTATGTCTGATATAACTTAAAAATGTTTTACTTTTTAAACGATAATCAGTACATATTATTGATATTTCTGAATTTTTTCTTTTTCTGGATTATTGATGATTCTAGTAATATGATTTAGAGTAAAATTAAAAAATGATCCAATTGCCCTGAATCAATTAATTTTTCATTGCCTTTAATTTGTCTTCAATCAGGTTTTTTAGAGTACCGTCTTCGAATAGCTGGATGAGATACCTGCCGGGACAAGAGCTGTCTGCCCAATCCCGATGACTGGATACATCCTCCAATGTTAAATCATACTCCTGTATTACCTTTGCCATTAAACCGGCAATTGCATTGATCTGTGCAGTATTTGGCTCCTGCTGGTTATAATTACCCATAACACTGATAAGGAGATGACCCCTTGGATCATAGGTTGTGTTCGTGTCACCTGCATATTCAGGGTTCCTCCCTTCATAAATTTTCCCGTCAAGATCAATCAGATAATGATATGGCACATCCCACCAATTTCTGTCAGTCATTCCCCAGTACAATAAATCCCGGAGCATTTTAACAGGGTCATCGGCCATAGTCAGTGGTTCTGCACTGCCTGTATGATGAAGGGTAATTCTATTGATCCGGTGAGGTACTCTCAACCGGTTAGATACATTCCCTGTGCCTTGGGCAGCTGCGCGATTCACCGGCAGAGACGTTGTTGTTGCAATTTCGAATTGGGCCAGGCTGTTTGTTTTGCTGATATCCAAAGCACCAATATGGAATCCGTACCAATTCATTGATTCTGTATTTCGAAGGGATAATGTTTCTGTGACACCATTCCGATACAGTATTATCCTGGCAGACGAAGATTCAGCAGTCAATCCTAAGGAATCGTGTCGGGGTTCTTCTGTTTTGAAAATAAAATCGGGGGGTACCGTTGAATGCAATGCATCCAGGTAAATGATGGTTAAATCCCTGAACCGGAGGGTATCACCCGGCATTATGTTTTTCCGGATGGCATTGGCATGATATCCGGCGGGAGGCCTGTTTGCCCATTGATCGCGAGCTATAATTGAAATTTCTTGAAAATCATGGTTATTCTTATTAACACTTTCAGCCAATGAAAATACTGTCATAGTAGCACTGCTCTCCAGGCCAATCCTGTTTACAGCTGTAACAACGATTTTTTCGGGCCTGATCATTGCATTACCGCCATAATAGACTGTTTCGATACGGGTAGCAGGCACAACTTCCGTTTCCCATTTCTTGTTATACTTTTTCCGTACGATAAACCAACGAACCTCATCAAAAACTTCACCGGGCTGTAAATGCAGAGTCCAATAATCGTTGTAATCGTGTACCACCACCCTCGGTTTTTGGGGATAACGGTAGCCAAGCCAATGTGATGGTGGGATAACGGAAGTGATGGAATGGGGGCCGGCCGCCAGCTTTTGATTGATATTCCCGGAGTTTTCCATAAATGTACGCATACTGAAATGAACCATTCCTGTAACCCCTGGGAACCCGCGCGACGTATAAACCTGCCCTGTAATCTCTTCGGGCAACCATGTGATATTTGTGGTGCGCAGGCGGCTGGTAAACAATCCGGGCCACATGTGGCGGCCATGATCGTTCTGTTCAACCCACCACTGAAGCATCACGGGAAATGGCTGGGGTATTTGATCCATTCTGTAATAGAGCTGCGGGGTAAAATAATCGACCCAGCCCTCTTTCAGCCACAGGCGGGCATCGGCATATAGCTGTTCGTATGCATCAAACCCGGTGGTGTGTTCCGGATGGCCGGGCCTCCATATTCCGAACGGACTGATGCCAAACTTTACATGTGGTTTTACTTCTCTGATCCTGCCAGATAATTCTTTCATCAGGGAATTCACATTTTCCCGGCGCCAGTCGGCACGGGAAAGGGTTGTGCCGGCGCTTAGCGCACGCTGCCAGCTGAGACTGTCAGGAAAATCAGCCCCGTTCGCATAGGAAGGGTAAGGATAGAAATAGTCATCGAAGTGAACCCCGTCAATATCGTATCTCTCCACTACATCCATAATCACGTTTATCGTGTGTTGCTTTACCTCAGGCAGCCCCGGGTCCATCCACAAAAAATCTCCGTATTTATGTACATGATCAGGATTGGTTTGGCTGATGTGTCCGGGTGAAATTTCCGACCTGTTTGTTGGATGCAGCGCCCTGTATGGATTAAACCAGGCGTGAAGCTCAAGGCCACGCTTATGTGCCTCATGTACGGCAAATTCCAGGGGGTCGTAAGCCGGCAACGGAGCCTGCCCCATCTTACCGGTAAGGTAGTACGACCAGGGCTCGTAAGGTGAATGATACAGAGCATCTGCCGCCGGACGCACCTGAAGAATGATAGCGTTAAAATGGAGAGCAGCCGCACGGTTCAGAATATCAATCATCTCTTGTTTTTGCTTTTCAACCGGCAGTCCCGGCGCGGATGGCCAATCTATATTGGCAACCGTCGCTACCCAAACGGCACGAAATTCCTTTCTAGGTTCAATCCATGAAGGAATCCCTTCCGCTTTAAAATCCAGGATTGCTTCTGGTATGGTATCAGCCGGAATTATTTCAGATTCTGTCACCGGGCCGGGAGCCTGTTCTGTAGTCCGGCAGCCGAAATAGAACAAACAGAACCCTGCGACGAACAATAATATTACAAATGAACTCCTTGAATGAAACATCCCTGTTTTATGGATTAAATGTCAAGTTTTAGCTGCAAATAGTACGCTTTTTCCAAAACAGAAACCAATCGTTGTGTAATTCGAAAAGCTGGAACGGCAGCGACAGTCCCGACACTCTGAGATGATATCAGGGAAACCTGAAAGCGTTGACCGGCAGTTGGCAGTTGGCAGTTGGCAGTTGGCAGTTGGCAGTTGGCAGTTGGCAGTTAAATAAAAATACCTGGTTTATGAACTATATTCCAAATTGTAAGTATCTATTTCCAATCTATCAAGGCTGAGGCTTACCCACGGGTTCTATGGTTTTTATACTAGTTTGTGGCAGAAAAAGACTCATCTTTTGAACCCCAACATAAATATCGGTTTATACGTGAAGTGCAATTTTCTTGTTTTGAATCCAAATCATTTCAGGGTGATCGAATACTTTTTCCTTGTACTTGAAATTAGAATCTTAATGAAAATGCTGAAAAATATACCTTACAGGTTCATCGGTCTGTAGTACTCATTAGTCATGTAACATCATTATATTAGAAACTAATACAAATGATACTTCAAAACATATTATAAAAATGCGCCCTCATATTTTATACGGCTACTGGGATCATGAAAGCGGCCCGGATGAAGGGAGGGAGTTTCTCAGCCATGTAAATGTCGGGAAATCGCGGTCCAGGTCTGTCAGAAATATTATACGCCAGGGAATCCCGGCGATACCAATTATCACAGGTTTTCGCAACAACGGTACTGAATCTGACTGGAAATCACGCCTTGCAGATTCTGTTACTTTTTTTAATGGCTACTCCGGCAGTGATATTCCCTGCATATTATTAATAGATGAGCCATTTGCTAGTGGCTGGACTACGGGCCAGCTCGAAACGTTAGTCAACCTTTCAAAAGAAGTAATCGGCGAACATTTTAATTACGGATTTACCGTAACAGAAGGTAACGTAAGGTATAACAATACCTTGAAATTGCCTGAAAATGCATCCTATATTTTTGTAAACTATTATCCATTTCGTGTAGATCCGGTTGAAGATAAAGTAGGCAGTACCAAAGCCGGCTTTATCAGAGAGTTCGAACGTACTATAGAGGCTTTAAGAGACAAGGCAGGAAAAAACACACGATTTGGGATTACAGGTCAGGCATTTTTCGGGCAAAAATGGAGAATCCCGCCAATAGAATCACCGCTTTGGTATGCCGAAGCTGTTAAAAGCCAAAATGATATCGACATATTGCTGTGGTTCGAATGGTGGAG
>RECI01000175.1 GCA_007694095.1 Balneolaceae bacterium
GAACAGTCGAATTTATCCCGGCACCTGAAAATTCTGGTAAAGAGTGGCATTTTAAGATCCAGTAAAGACGGATTGCGTACCAACTATGAGATTTCGGATCACCGCATTTATGACCTGATAAAAATCGCATCAGAAATCTCGAAATCAAACCTGGAGAAAAAGCTCAATTCATTTAAAATAGGTTAATTTTTTTAGGTAACAATATGAGTAATCAATCATGAAATCATGTAATGAGATGATAAACTTAATGTAAAACGGAGGCAGTGATTATGGTGATGGACCTATTTAAAGCTGGCTTATTATCTCTTGAAGACTACATCCTGGCACATACGCTTACCTGTCTGCTCCCCGCATTTCTGTTAGCTGGGGCAATTGTGACATTTATTAACCGTGAAGCCGTGATCCTGCATCTCGGGGAAAATGCGAACATGTTCAAAGCTTTTTCCCTTGCAGCGGTATCCAGTTTTTTGCTTGCAGCCTGTTCCTGTACAGTAATACCCGTTGCAAGCGGGCTCTATTTTGCCGGTGCCGGCGTGGGCGTTGCCTTCATCGTTTTATGGGTGGCACCTGCAGCGAATATCCTTGCATTGGTTTATACCGGAAGCATTCTTGGAGCTGATATCGTACTTGTACGGATCGCATCGGCCCTGATAATCGCATTTGTTGTCGGTTTTGTTATGCGCAGCGTTTTTGGGAATAACAAACGGGACGAACAGTATGAGCCACCCGCAATCGATATTCCCAAACAAACCATTATCGGGAATATAGAACTTGGCCTTATTACTGTGATCCTGCTCAGCCTGTTATTACCGAATTACCTGGTACAGGAAGGGCCCTATTTGCTCAAAATATTGGTATGGGGTATTGGTACTATTGCCATGATTGTTTATGCTGCAACACTACTCGACAGGGAAAAAATTCTCATGTGGTTGCAGGAAACCTGGTGGTTTGTGAAGATTATTTTTCCATTGTTGCTGGGCGGCGTATTTCTTGTGGGTATTATCGGTGCCTTACTTCCTGAACAATGGGTGCAGGACTGGCTTGGTAACAACACCATGTTAGCCTCATTTTTGGCAACCCTGATTGGTGCAGTCAGTTATTTTGCAACCATGACCGAAGCACCGTTTGTTGACATGCTCCTCGGACTTGGAATGGGCATGGGCCCGGCAATCACTCTTCTGCTTGTAGGGCCCGGTATCAGCCTGCCGAACTGGCTGGCCATAGCAAGAGTGTTCGGTATCAAAAAAGCGCTGGTTTATGTACCAGTGATTATTATTGCAGGTACACTGGCCGGGTGGTTTTTTGGCAATTTCATTTTGTAACAGATGTATAACAAACCGGATTAAGCGATAGACTTCCGATGTCTTTCGGAGTTTCAAATAAATACCTTACAGTTAAAAATATCGAAGATTAAAAAAATGAAGTGAGACTTCGGAAGTCTTTTTGTCTATAGCTTCATGTGTGTTCAAACAGTAACCAAAAAAAGGAGAATCGTAATGAAAGTTGAAGTTTTAGGTCCCGGATGTATGCGATGCTATAAAGTACATGAGATTATGGTAACTGCAGCAAAAGAATTACAAACCGATGCCTCCATCGAACATGTAAATTTATCAAAGTTGAAAAATCCGCAGGAATACTACAGGCTTGGCCTGAGGATAACACCGGCTGTGATCATCGATGGCAAAGTTGTGATGCAGGGCAGAATACCTTCCATCAGTGAGGCAAAAGAGCTTCTTGGCAATGCAGAATCCCATTTAACACAGCAATAATGCCGCAATGATATTTTGTATGTAGAATTCATGCAGGGTTTTAATCACTGATTAAGCGATAGACTTCCGAAGTCTTTTCATCTTTTGCTCAATGTGGATTAATAAAACAGTCACTCGCTTTGTGAACCTTAGCGCCATTGCGACTTTGTGGCGAAAAAAACAACCGAAATATCTGTTAGTGCATCTTCATCACAGACCCTCAAATGATTACTTATACTTGCAATTTTCTTAACCCGGATTAGTAAACCTACCCGGATGTAAGCGACCGTAATTTAATAGAGAAAAGCATCAGAATAGTCGTTGTAGCAGCTGACAGGAGGCAATAAATGCATAACGCTCCGATAACGAAGTACATAACATAAATCAGCCACATCGAAAACAGAAATGCCGGTACCGTAATAAATGGCAAATATTCGAAGAAAACCGGTTTCCGGGTATCAAACCAGGCTACAGAAATGGCCATCATAAAAGCATAAAAAAGGACCCCAAACAGTGATACCGGCAAAGGGCCTATCGTCGAATAGTCACTCATAGCCACAATATCACACCCCTGTATGACCGAACATTCGGGCATAATCCCCAAATAATGTGTAGCGGTCAGGTATACAGAATCACCAAAACCAATCAAGGCAACTGCAAAAAAAGCAATCACCCAATAAATCATTCTGTTTACAGCCGGAGTCATGGTTTCTTCCTGGCTTTTCCCAATTTTCTTCATACCTAATCAAGATATGAGTTGATCAGGTTACGATAGGCATCCAGCGAGTTCGGATTGCGAACCTGATTGCCATTTATAAAAAGAGTTGGAACAGCATTCACTCCGAGCTCCACACCTGATTCATAGTCAGACTGAATACGATCATTAAGTACGGGATGGGCCAAATCTTCTCTGAGCTGATCCAAATCCAGTTCAAGCATTTCTGCAAATTGACGGAATACATCTTCGGCCCCGCCCTGCGACCAATACTGCTGATTGATGTAAATGAGGTCATGCATCTCCCAGAATTTGCCCTGTTCACCGGCAGCTTCTGCATATTGAGCGGCAAGGCGGGCAAACGGAAAACTGCGGAGCGGAAAATGGCGGTAGATAAACAGCACATCGTCTTCCAGTTCTGTACTGAGCTGGTCATCGAACGAAGCGTAAAAGCGGCATGCCGGGCACTGAAAATCGCTATACTTTACCACTACCACAGCAGCATCGGGATTTCCTTTCATCCGGTCATCAGGCCTGGGCTGCAATAAATCGGGAATTTCAGTTCGAAGGCTTTCCTGCTGAATGGTTTCCTCCAGAGCACCGGAATCCATGTTTACCATCTGAACCATCACAAGAACAATAATTGCAAGTAAAACAATAAAACCGCTCCAGATTAAAACTCTCTTTTTCATGGTCATAACATTTATAACACTTTTACAGTATACCTTAAAAGGTTAATCTAACTTAATTATTACATAATCTACAAATATCATGAAATGGTGATGAAATGGGTGCGTTTCAAGAAACAATTTAAGTATTCATTCCAAAAAGTGACTTACAATACTAAATGGTTCTGTGATAAGACTCCATTACCAATTGAAAACCTATCGCCCAACCAGCATTTCAGAATGTGTTTTTAGCTTTTTATCCGCCAGTGCTTCCTGAACGTTAAAGATATGGTCTCCGATTTTTTCCAGCCGTGTGATGTAGTCCAGGAAAATCACACCTGCTTTGGAGGTATAAATACCTTTCTCAAGGCGCCGGTAATGCGCCTCTTTAAGCCGGTCGCGCATTGCATTGATCTCGTTCTCGATTTCGATGGCCGGCTCCAGACGTACAGCCATTCCATTTACATTGGCCAAATTCTGCCTCATTAGTTTGATGGCTTTTAATATTATATCCAGGTATTCGCTTACCTCCAGTACCGCGTCCTTCGGCAGGGCCACTTCCAGTTCCATCATACTCTCAAAGGTTTTGCTCATCTGAAAATAAAGGTCTCCGATCCTCTCCAGGTCATTTATAATGCTGTGTAGCGAGCGAATACGCCTTGTTGCTTCTTCTGAAAGGTTGCCTTTGGATACCTTAATCAGGTATTCGGAAATCTCCAGTTCGATGTTGTCGGTAATCTGCTCTCGTTTGGCCAGCTTCTTCAAAAACTTCTCCTGTTTCTTCTGTTTCTTAAAAAATAACCCTGAAAAACTGTAATGCATTTTTTCAATCAGCTTGCCGAACAACTCTACCTCCTTATATGCCTGTGTGATCGATAATTCCGGTGAAGACATCAAACCTCCTGAGATATATTTAAGCCGGAACGCCTGGTTCTCAATATCCTTATCTTTCTGGAACCGTTCCACCAAGCGGATAATTGCAGGTACAAATCCAAACAGCAGAATCACATTAAACACATTAAAGGTAGTGTGGAATAACGATAGACCCAAAGTGGCCGCAGCACGCGCCTCTTGTGTTTCACCATAGATTGAACCTGCATCCGGCAGGAAAAACTGCATCACACTGTCGATGCCATAGAGAAAAGGGTTGATCAGTGTCATCATCCATAACACCCCGATTACATTAAACACAAAATGAAACCGCGCTGCCCGCTTGGCGTGAACATTACCAACTAACGCCGCAATATTGGCCGTTACAGTAGTTCCAATATTTTCACCCAGGATCATTGCAGCAGCCATAGGGAAGGTAATCCAGCCCTGGAACAGCATCACCAGGGTAATTGCCATAGCCGCGGAGGAAGACTGTGTGAACAAGGTGAGGATAGTGCCGATAAAAACAAATAAAATGATGGAGCCAAATCCAAAACCTGTCAGTCCATCCAGGGCGGCAAACATTTCCGGGTTATCCTGTATATTTGGTACCGAATCCTTGATAAACTCAAGGCCGATGAAAAGAATACCAAAACCAATCATCGCCTCTGCCATATTGCGCAGCTTCTCTCTGCCAAAAAATAAAAATGGGAAAAATATCCCGATCATGGCAATGGCAATCGGGGTAATTTTCATCTGAAAGCCAAAAATCGACACAATCCAGGCCGTTACCGTGGTGCCGATATTGGCTCCCATGATGACCCCGGTTGATTCGATGAACGTAATGAGCCCGGCATTGACAAAACTAACTACCAACACCGTAGTGGTTGTTGAAGACTGGGTAATGGTGGTGGCGGCAAAACCGGTAAATAACCCGCTAAAACGGTTTTTGGTCATCCCCTTGAGGATGGCCCGAAGCTTGCCGCCAGCAAATTTCTGTAACCCGTCACTAAACACTTTCATCCCGAAAATGAAAATCCCTAATGAACCAATAAGTTGCAGGAAATCAAAAAGTGTATAGTTCATCTACGAATGATTTTCAAAAAAATGTATTCTATACCAATCAGCTAATATGATGATTATATAGAATCCCACGCAAATTATGTTATTGTTAAGAAGTGTATTTACTGAAAAATCAATTAGATCACTACCACAAAATATTTTTAACAATAAATCTAAACCCTCTGAAGCATTCATCTTATACAAAACACCAAAACCTTTGGATCTCTCCTTGAAGTTTATCGGGAATGACTTGGAAGTCAAAAACGGACTGATGACATTTCTGTATCCAACCAAATGGTGAATCAATAATGAAATTCACCGGATATTTTTAAAAATTGGATCGTTTTTTTACCTGCACTCAGATTTTGAGCTGTATCAATAAAATCAAAAGATTGAGAGAATAATTTTCATAACACTGTCACACAACAAAAACCCTGGCTTATTGCCATTACTTGAAAACGTGGGAGTGGAAAAACCCGGTTCTTGGCCGTTTTAATTGATTATCTTCGACTAGAAGGACGATTCGTTGACGGCGTACTTTCAATGGTCGACGGCAGAAGCAATCCCGAGGCAGGCGCATTGCGGTATATATTGAAATGGCCACTCAAAAACAGGCAGATTTTACTTTGCGAACGAACCGGAAGTGGCACTCCTCCGTACCATTTTCATGACGAGGCCTGGAATGAAGTTGAGGTATGGGTTGATGATTTACAAAATTCTGAAGTAAAATCAGGAGTCATCATTCTGGATGAACCCGGCCGTCTTGAGGCAAAAGGCAAGAGATTTGTACCTTACTGGGATCGTATCCTGGAGGCTGAGCCTGCCATTATTGTAGCAGCCATCCGGGAAGAATCCAAGGAACAACTGGAAAAGCAGTTAGTGTAACCATTTGACCTTGTCGATTGAAGCCAGTGAAGTACGTGCGCTCAGAAGGCTCTGCAGACTCAGCAGTACTACCAGTGACAGAATGTAAAAAGTGGCGTTTCTAGCCCGTTTCCAAAGATCCGATACTGCGCCCTCGAGGTCATTCCTGGCAAGGCAAAACCAGATCGGTCATTCGGTTTATCGCAAATCAAAGAGGGGAATGACCGAAGAACCGAAGATCCGAATGGCGATTGCATTATAGACGTTGGATAAAAACAGTCCATCAAAACGGTGTGCATTCAATCACAGTGTGAGCCCAATAGAGACATGCGAGAGGGGATTTTGACCTTGTCACCTCTCGAATAATGTTTCCCGCAGTTTGGGCAAAATTAGGGGCTGCCAATGACTGGCAACTAATAGGCAGATATGGTGCTGCTGTGGGTGCGATCGAAGTAAGCCTGGGCACCATTATGAATGCCACGAAAATCCCGTTTCGAGGTGTAACTAATGTCCATTATATAGGCTATTGTTCTCTTTTTTGCTGGAAGCAAACTAATTAGGCCATGGCTTGTAATCTGGGTATCATTTATAGCGGCTGCTCTAAAAGCATTATCACAGGCTGATAACCGACTAAGGCCAATGACAGAGCAGTACAATGCAGCCTGTTTAAATTGTCAGTGAAAGTTTTGGGGTGGTATATAGCAGGTATTGCGACCGGGGCATGGTACGTAGGTGTTTGGGCGGGATTGCAGGTATTTCTCTTCCAGTAGCTGCTTCTCGGTAATGCTCTTTTTGAGGCTTATAGTGAACTCCATTTCTACTTCACGCAACAGTTTGGCATTACAATCGTCTCCCTGCCTGTTCTTGTAATTATCTATGTTTTTTTGACAGCAACTCTTTCCACTTTGGTGATCAGTTACTTTCAATGGAGAAAATATCCGCCAGTTCTCCTTGAAAAAGCACTAGCCAAACCTGCAAGTATAAAGAAGCAGGATGAAAAAGGTGAGGCTGGATGGGCTAAAAAACTTTGGATTGTATACCGCCAAAAGGCATTTTGGGTACCCCTTGCAGTAGTGTTTGTAGTATTGCTTTTAAGTGGATCATCAACAGCCGAACTCGCGGGCCTGCCACTGCGGGCTGCCGGTATAGTTACCGCCATTTTTGTTATTTTTTCCATCATGAAACCCCGATTGTGGATTTACATTCTGCGTAAACGCGGCTATTGGGGAGCTGCGATTATCCTTGAACGAATCATCGGCAGAGACGATCGATTAATGCGGAATAAATAAATTGGTACTACCATTAATATAATGGATAGATCTGAAAAGACCGAAGACGGAGGTCCGAAGGTTCCATTAGAACTGGTTAATCTATGCCATCTATTTGCAGCAGTACATGGTTTTGTAATTTCAAAACCTACCTCTTTATGTTTACTTCAGTGTTTTCTCATTACCAGAGAATAATACGGTCTTCGGTTTTCGAGCCTCTGCCCCACAATTTACTAATTTAACATTCCCCATCGGGATGCCAACAGCAAAATTTATGGAAGAACCATAATATCTTTTAAACCTCAAACTTAATGTGACGAATAAGTGATAAATATAAATAAGAACATGTATTATTTTCATTAAAAAACAACATTATACAATCTTATAAACGTACCTTAACACCCGAAATACATGGGATTTTCATAGCAGTTACCTTTGCTCCAATGGCACATAATCCCTTTTTTTCTCACCGATATAGATCTGCCTTGGACGTGTAATCGGCTGCTTGTCACCCATCATCTCTTTCCAGTTGGCAATCCATCCGGGTAGACGGCCAAGGGCAAACATCACAGTAAACATATCCACCGGAATTCCCATCGCCCGGTATAACAGTCCTGAATAATAATCAACATTCGGATACAGCTTTCTCTCTATGAAGTAATCTTCATTCAGAGCAGCATATTCAAGTTGTTTGGCAATATCGAGCAACGGATCATCTATTTTCATATCGTCCAGTACCTCATCAACAGCTTTTTTGATAATAGTTGCCCTAGGATCAAAGTTTTTATAAACACGATGACCAAAACCCATCAGTCTTTGTCCGGAATCTTTGTCTTTGAACAATTCAATCCACTTGTCGATATTGGCTTTGCTTGCCCCTCCATCATTATATATTTTCTGCAACATTTCCACGACCGCCTGGTTAGCCCCACCGTGCAGTGGCCCCCAAAGTGCCATGATACCGGCAGAAACAGCCGCATACAAACTGGCCTGCGATGATCCCACAACTCTGGTTGTAAAAGTAGAGCAGTTTTGCTCATGATCAGCGTGTAAAATCAATAATTTATTCAATGCATTCACCACCTTATCATTGATTTCGTATGGTTCAGTAGGTTTGGCAAACATCATGTACAGGAGATTTGCACTGTAATCCAGCCTGTTTTGCGGATACATTACGGGGTGCCCTACGCTATTTTTGTATGACCATGCTGCGATCGTAGCTGTTTTTGCAATCAACCGAAGGATGGTCTGGTCAACAGATTTTTTATCCGGATTTGGCTCAAGTGATTCGGGATAAAATGAAGAGAGTGCACATGTCATGGACGCTAAAACTCCCATAGGATGAGCATGCTGAGGGTATCCTTCAAAAAACTTTTTCATGTTTTCATGAATCAGGGTATGATTGGCAACTCCTGCAGTAAATGCATCCAGTTCATTTTGTGCAGGCAGTTCACCGTATATCAATAAATACGCAACCTCAAGAAAAGTCGATTTTTCAGCAAGCTGCTCTATCGGGTAGCCGCGATATCGGAGTATTCCTTCTTCACCATTCAGAAACGTTATACTGCTTTTGGTTACAGCGGTATTCTTTAAGCCATAATCAAGAGTCACATATCCGGTTTCTGCCCTTAACTTACTAATATCCAATGCTTTTTTATTCTCACTTCCCGTGTATATTGGAAAATCAGTGGTTTTACCATCAATTTGAATTTCTAAATTTTTCATACATAATCTCCTTTTTAACTCACTTTTTTGTTGTAGCAGCATTATAATAAACATTTTGGATAAATGGGTATAAATATCGCTATAAACTTCAGAAAAACGCTTACACAGGAAATCTTATCACTTAAAAAAAATCAGAGCAGAGAAGTATTGCGCGGTTTTTTCTCATGAGATACCCCCTGCACGTGCGAGGAATGGCTATCCCGGATGTCTGGCCAGGCTCATTTTTATAGTGTAATGTTTTGGTAACGATAAATTAATGATTTGATAACATTACCTGCAAAGGTCTCAGTTAAAGAAGCATAAATAAAATGCCGTTACAATTCACTTAAGTAAAATTATTCACCATGATTCAAAAATATCACTTCTTTTTCATCATTATTTTCTTTTTTGTTTTTATTTCATACAGCGGGAATAGCGATGGTGAGCGCACACCTGTACAGCAGCATGTAAGCATTTTGGGAGCCGGCGCAACATTTCCGGCACCTCTTATCACTGCAATGGCCGATGATTACAGAGATCTGACAAACCGAATAGTTACTGTAAACTATTAGTCCATCGGATCCGGTGGTGGTATACGTCAGTTCATGGAACAAACTGTGATGTTTGGCATGAGTGAAGCATTTCTTTCCGAAGAAGTAATGAGAGATATTGAAGAATCTACCGGAGGCCGTGCTTTTAATCTGCCAATTACTTTGGCAGATGTCGTCCCAACTTATAACCTTCCGGGAATTGAAACCGGACTTGTCTTTAGTGGAGATCTGCTTGTTGATATTTTTCTTGGTAAAATTACACGCTGGAACGATCCCAGAATTGCTGAACTCAATCCGGGAATCAATTTTCCAAATACAGCTATCACAGTGGTACACTGGTCGGATGGTTCAGGTACTACGAACGTATGGACCAGATATCTGACTCGAGTTTCCGATGAGTGGAGAACTCGTGTGGGTTTTGCAACCAGTGTGAACTGGCCGGTTGGAATCGGAGGAAACGGAAATGAAGGTGTAGCCGGGGCGGTTATCAACACTCCGGGAGCCATTGGCTACAACAGCCTGACATATGCCATCCTTAATAATATGAAATACGGATCGGTGATCAATAGCTCCGGAAATGTGATAGAACCGAGTTTTGCTGCCACTACCGAAGCTGCAAACATTGAATTGCCGGACGACACACGGATTCTGTTTACCAATACCCCTGCCGAGTTTGGCTATCCAATCGCCGGTTTTGCCTGGATGCTTGTGTATGAAAATCTGGATCAGAACAATGCCATTCAAAATAGAAGAGAAGCAGAAGAGCTGATTCAGTTTCTCATCTGGACGATCACCGATGGACAGGAGCTTTCTGAGACTCTCGGTTTTGCAAGGATTCCGCAAACAGCCGTTGAAAAAAATATTGAAATGATCCGAGAAATAAAATGGAGAGGTGAAGAGATTGGCCTGGAATTATTGCAAAGAAATAATCTGATTTAAGAAAGAACTATTGATAAGCCGTTATTATCCAATGAATTCAATCAGCATAATCATTGGATCCTTTCTATTAATTTCTGCGATTACATTATAAACTATGAAGCCTGAACATCAAAAGGATAGCAAAACGTCTGTTAATGAGGTACAAAAACTTCCTAATATTATTTATCTCTGGCTCGGAGACAAAATTTTTAGTGTAGTTGTTGTTCTGCTGGGAATTTCCATTATTCTGCTCGCGCTGGGTATGGCCTGGGTTCTGCTTGATGAAGGGGGACTGGCTCTCCGGGAATTCGGATTTTTCAGTTTTGTAATAGGAACCACCTGGGACCCGGCCGTACAATTGGCATTTGGCGCCTGGCCCTTTTTCTTTGGAACCATTGCAACCAGTACCTTCGCTTTGCTGATCGCATTTTTCCCTGCACTTGCAGTCGCAATTTTCTCAGCTGAATACGCCCCGCGATGGCTCGCCGGCATGATCGATAACCTCATACAACTGATCGCTGCCATTCCAAGTGTTGTGATTGGAATCTGGGGTATTTTTGTACTGGCACCCTGGCTCAGGGATAGTATCTATATGCCGGTCTATGTATGGGCTGAAACGAACGCTGCCGGACTGCTGCCAATCCTGGGGAATCCGATCGGTTATGGTATGGCAACAGCAACCATCGTACTGGCATTGATGATTGTACCCTATACAACTGCCCTTGCCAAAGATGCCATAAAAAGTGTTCCGAAAGAACAGCGGGAAGCTTCATGGGCACTCGGGTCCACACGCTGGGAGGTGATGAGAATGGCAGTATTGCCTTATGCCAGGGGAGGAATCATGGCCGGTGCCATCTTGTCACTGGGCCGGGCCATCGGTGAGACAATGGCTGTTGCCATGCTCATCGGCAATAAAAACACCCTCCCATTTTCCATCTTCGGAGCCGGAGCCACAATGCCCTCTGTGATTGTCAATGAATTCAGGGAAGCAGTGGAAAGCCTGCACCTCTCCAGCCTGATGGCGATCGGATTTGTGCTATTCCTTATCGCTTTGGTTGTAAACCTAACGGCTGCATACATAAACCGCAAACTTTCTATCGGTGGAGGGCAGATCTTATGAAAAGCCTGAAACGACGTCAAATCCACGACCGGTTTATGGTGAGCTTGCTGGTAGTATCTACAATCGCAGTCTTGCTGCCGCTAATCATCATTATTTCACACGTTCTGATTGAGGGATTCAGCGCACTTAATGTAGAGTTCTTTACAGAAGAGCTTGGCTCACCCTCCAGAGCCATTCAGGGAAGGCCAACCGGCCTCGTTCACACTATCCTCGGTACCATTGTTGTTGATTTTCTCGCACTGGCAATTGCTGTGCCTATCGGAATAGGTGCCGGGATGATGCTTTCTGAATATCCGGAACATATGCTGAACCCTACTCTCCGAATCATGAATGACACCCTGAACGGAATGCCTGCAATTCTGAAGGGACTGTTTGCTTTTGTATTGATCGTAAAACCGATGGGCACCTTTTCGGGACTGGCCGGGGCTGTAGCTTTAAGTTTCGTTATGCTTCCAATCATTGCCAGAGCTACCGAAAGTGCGTTGCTTTCCATTCCCTGGACCATCAGGGAAGCCGGGCTGGCACTTGGCCTGCCGCGATGGAGAGTAGTTCTCTCCACGGTGATGCCGGCAGCGAAAACGGGATTGGTAACCGGAATCCTGCTTGCATTTGCACGCGCAGCCGGCGAAGCCGCTCCACTGCTGTTTACTTCATTTGGTAATAACTATCTGCCCGACCGATGGTACGGATTTATTCTCAACCCGGTAGATACCCTGCCGCAACGGCTGTACAGTCTCGCCATCAGCCCTTATGAGCAATGGCACAGCATGGGGTGGGCAGCTGCCATTGTGTTGCTGCTATTTGTCATCATCACATTTGTTATTGCTAGGTTTTTGACCCGAAACAAGATGCAACAGGCATAATCAACATTTTTTTATTTCATCATTCTATGGAAACAAAAGTAAAACCGTTCAGGATCAAAGCTTCTGAAAACAACATTCCGAAACCCATTAACGATCTGTCAAAAATGGATATACGACTTGAAACTAAAAACCTGACCGTCAAATATGGATCTGTTTATGGTGTCCGGGATGTCTCCATTCCGTTCCGGAACAAAACGGTAACAGCATTGATTGGCCCATCCGGCTGCGGGAAAACGACCTATTTACGGGCACTCAACCGGATGCACGACCTCACCAGAGAAGCAAAAGTAGAAGGTGCGGTACTGCTTGAAAATAAAAATATCTACGACGCAGATATCAACCCGGTAATAATCCGCAGAAAAGTTGGAATGGTTTTTCAGAAACCGACCCCTTTTCCAACAATGTCCATCTACGACAATGTAGTAGCCGGATTAAAACTGGTTGGAATCCGGAACAAAGGAATACTCGATGAGGTCTGTGAAAAAGCCCTTAACCAGGCTGCTCTTTTTGATGAGGTAAAAGACCGGTTGAAATCACCAGCAGTAAGCCTTTCAGGAGGGCAGCAACAGCGCCTTTCAATTGCACGTGCCCTGGCCGTTGAACCTGAAGTACTATTAATGGATGAGCCTACTAGTTCGTTAGATCCGCAGGCCACACTTCGGATAGAGGAGTTGATTCACACGCTTAAGAAAGATATCACGATCATCATTATAACTCACAATATGCAGCAGGCTGCCAGGGTATCCGATAATACAGCCTTTTTCTATGTTGGCGATCTCATTGAAGTAGGTGAAACCAAATCACTCTTCACAAATCCAAAAAAGAAACAAACTGAAGATTACATAACAGGAAGATTCGGATAATATGTATTTTGATAGTAAGGGAGTATACAACCAAATTTTTAATGAAATGAACTCAGTAATTCAGGAAAACTTTACAGAATTGCACCTTAAACTTGGTGAAATGGCCAAACTGGTTGTGACCGCTATCGATCAATCCGTTGATGCCTTAAAAGATAAGGATATTGAAAAGGCCAAACAGATCAGGCGAAAAGATAAGCTGATCAATAAAATCCGCTGGGACATTGAGGAGCGGTGTATCACTTTGATTGCCACACAGCAGCCAGTGGCATCCGATCTGCGAGAAGTTATCTCGTTACTTTATATTATTACGGAACTTGAAAGAATCGGGGATTACGCGGCCGGAATCGCAAAAATCACAGTACTGATTGGAGATGAGGAGCATGTTAAACCACTGATTGACATTCCAAGAATGAGGGATATTGCTATTGATATGATTGAAAATACGATGAAAGCTTATATCACTCAAAGTGAAAAGTCAGCTCGTATGATTCACAGCCAGGATGATGATATTGATGCCCTGTATAAACAGGTTTACAGAGAGCTTATCTCTTTCATGATTGAGAAGCCTGCGAATATTACTCAATGTACCCATCTGCTTTGGGTAGCACATAACCTTGAACGAATGGGTGACCGGGTAACCAATATCTGTGAACGCATCATCTATCTTTCCACCGGTGAACGGGCCGATGATCTTTAGTTTCAGGAATGACATTACATCCCTAAAATTTGGATAATTCTATGGATGCTTGATGATCATCAATTGTTTATTTTGCTGATGAATAAATGGCAAATGATCATAACGAAACCGGATGGCTGCCCAATCAATAGACAAGGGTGAACCAAATAAATCTCAACAACCCGATGAAGATCGGCTTGAAATTCAAAAACCCTGGCTGATTGCCGTAACGGGTAAACGCGGCAGTGGCAAGACCCAGCTTTTAGCCGGGTTGATGGATTATCTCCGCCGCGAAGGACGGCCGTTTGATGGAGTTCTGGCACAAGCAGAAGGCAGGGACATTCCCGATGCGGGAGCACAACGCTACATGTTAAAATGGCCGCTTGAAAACAAACAGAAACTGCTTTGTGAACGAACAGGCAGCGGTAAGCCTCCTTATTATTTTTATGAGGATACATGGAAAGAGGTTGAATTTTGGATCAATAATCTCAAGCTTAAACCTGAAAAGCCTGAAATCATTATCCTTGATGAGCTTGGCCGTCTTGAAGCCAATGGAGAAGGGTTTGCAGCTTACTGGGAGCGAATCATCGCACTCAATCCGGTTATCATTATTGCTGCAATCCGGGAAGAATCGAAAAAGGATTTGGAGAAGCAGCTTGGCCAGCCATTTGACCTTGTGATTGAAGCAAAAGAAGAGTACGCCTTTGAAAGACTTTGTTCGCTCTGTAGTTCGGCGAAAGACTGGCAGCGTATCGGCCGGTATGGGGCGGCAGCCGGGGCTATTGAAGTGAGTTTGGGCACCGTTTTGAACGCCACAAAAATTCCGTTTAGAGGAGTACCTATGTCCATCATACAGGCCATTGTACTTTTCTTTGCAGGAAGCAGGCTGGCCCGGCCCTGGATGGTTATCTGGGTGTCGTATGTAGCCGCAGCTCTGAAAGCATTATCCCCGGCAGGAAACAGGCTGAGGCCCATGGTAGCTATTGCAGCCCAGGGGAGCCTGTTTGGGCTATCCGTACGGCTGCTTGGATGGAATATGGCAGGCATTTCACTTGGGGCATGGTTTGTGGGGGCATGGGCCGGACTGCAGGGCTTTATTTTTCAATACGTACTGCTTGGAAATGCCCTGTTCGATGCCTACGGTGAACTGCAACAATGGATCGCTGAACATCTTGGAATCACCATTGTTTCACTGCCAGTACTCGTAACAATATATGTTTTTTTGATCGGAACTTTATCGGCATCAATAATCAGCTATTTTCAGTGGAGAAAACGTCCGCCAGTGCTACTGAAAAAGGCTCTTAACAGATCCAATAAACTTACCAAATCAAATCAGACTGTCAGTCTAAACTGGCCAAAACGGCTCTGGTTTGAGTACCGGCAAAAAGCATTTTGGGTGCCGCTTGTTGTTGTTTTTTTGATTTTGATGTTCAGCGGCTCTTCCACCGCAGAACTTGCAGGGCTACCTATGCGTGCCGCAGGAATTCTTGCTGCAATCTTCGTGATATTTTCTGTTTTAAAGCCCGATAACTTGATTTCCAGGCTAAGAAAATTCGGTTTTTGGGGACCGGCTATTACCCTGGAACGAATCCTCAGTACCGAAACCAATAGCAAAAAAAATAGAAACTCCGGTGATTAATTTGATCAGATTAACAAAAAAAGTCCTGCAGCGATAAGTGCACCCGTCAACGGGCCAAAAATCGGCACCCATGAATATGCCCAGTCGCTGGTGCCTTTGTGAGGAAAGGGCAGGACAGCGTGAGCAATTCTTGGGCCCAAATCCCGTGCAGGATTGATGGCATAACCTGTTGGCCCGCCCAATGCAAGGCCAATTCCCAAAACCAGAAATGCCACTGGCAAAGCCGAAAGTGCTCCAAGCCCAAAACCTACTTCCTGACCATTAATCACAATGGCTGTGAGCATTTCTCCATCAGTCGTAATAAATCCCGGTGACGTTATAAAGAACACGCCATAAACAAGAATAAATGTACCAATAACCTCGGTCATGAAGTTTGACGGGTATTTCCGAATTTCAGGACTTGTTGAGAAAATTGCCAGTTTGGCAGCTTCATCTTCGGTAGCAGCAAAATGATCTTTATAAGCAAGCCAGACTAAAACAGCTCCAATAAACCCACCCAGTGTTTGTGCCAGCATGTAAGGGATTACCATTCCCCAATCAAAAAGGCCGGCTGCAGCAAGGCCAATAGTAACGGCCGGATTGATGTGTGCCCCGCTGAATTGCCCCATTGCAAAAACCGCTACAAATACCCCCATGGCCCAGCCCCATGTTATGACGATCCAGCCGCTGCTGTTGCCTTTGGTTTTATTGAGAACAACGTTGGCTACAACACCTCCGCCAAATAGAATGAGTATAGCAGTACCAATAATTTCAGCGATGATGGGAGACATATGAGATCCGATTTATTTCGATTGGTTATTCAGTTTTGATCGTGCTAAATAAATGTATTTTTTCTAAATAAAAAAATGTTTTTGTTCATTATTCATGAATCTTTCAGATTTTTTTTAAAACAAATAATTGCTATACAATCTGTAAAAATTTCATAATCAGGGTTTATCCCACTACTCCCCGGCAGGTGCTGTCAGGTTGATCCAGTATCCGGTAATGAGCTATCTTCCAACAACCATCTCGGAGTGGGTTTTGAGCTTTTTATCTGCAAGTGCTTCCTGAACGTTAAAGATATGGTCGCCGATCTTTTCAAGCCGTGTGATATAGTCCAGGAAAATCACCCCGGCCTGGGATGTATATATTTCCTGTTCAAGCCGCTTGTAATGTGCTTCTTTCATTTGATCGCGAACTGAATTGATTTCATTTTCAATTTCAATAGCCGGCTGAAGATCAATCCTCTTCCCGTTTACATTAACAATATTCTCTCTCATGAGTTTGATAGCCCTCAGAATCACATCCAGGTAATCACTTACCTCCACTACCGCCTCCTTCGGCAAGGCCACTTCCAGTTCCATCATTCTTTCAAAGGTTTTACTCATCTGAAAATAGAGATCCCCGATCCGCTCCAAATCATTAATCATGCTGTGCAGGGAGCGGATTCGCCGTGTAGCCTCCTCTGAGAGATTTCCCCTTGATATCTTGGTTAGGTATTCGGAGATCTCCAGTTCGATGTTATCTGTAATCTGTTCGCGGCGGGCCAGTTTCTTTAAAAATTTCTCCTGTTTCTTCTGCTTTTTGAAAAACAGCCCTGAAAAACTGTAGTGCATCTTTTCTATCATCTTTCCGAATAGCTCAACCTCCTTATAAGCCTGAGTAATCGACAGTTCCGGTGAGGACATCAACCCGGCAGATATATACTTGAGCCGGAAAGCCTGGTTTTCCGGGTCATTATCTTTTTGGAAACGCTCCACAAGGCGGATAAGCGCCGGCACAAACCCAAAAAGCAGAATCACATTAAATACGTTAAATGTGGTATGGAAAAGCGACAGGCCAAGTGTCGCAGCGGCACGTGCCTCCTGTGTATCACCAAAAATTGATCCCACCTCCGGCTGAAAAAACTGCATGACGGCGTCAATGCCAAAGAGAAACGGATTGATCAACATCATCATCCAAATTACACCGATCACATTGAACACAAAATGGAAGCGTGCCGCCCTCTTCGCGTGAACATTTCCCACTACTGCAGCGATATTAGCCGTTATCGTGGTCCCGATGTTTTCACCCAAAATCATCGCCGCGGCGATGGGAAAGGTAATCCAACCCTGGAAGAGCATCACCAGGGTAATGGCCATGGCTGCCGAAGACGATTGGGTGAGCAGGGTCAGGATCGTGCCGATGAAGACAAATAAAATAATGGATCCAAACCCAAAGCCTGTGAGCCCATCAAGGGCGGCAAACATCTCCGGGTTATCCTGGATATTGGGTACCGCATCCTTGATAAACTCCAGCCCGATAAACAGAATACCAAAGCCGATCATTGCCTCGGCCATGTTGCGTAGCTTTTCCTTGCCAAAAAATAAAAATGGAAAAAATATCCCAATCAAGGCAATGGCAATCGGGGTAATTTTCATCTGAAAACCAAATACCGCTACAATCCATGCGGTTACCGTTGTGCCAATATTGGCACCCATGATCACCCCGGTGGATTCGATAAACGTGATTAACCCTGCGTTCACAAAGCTCACAACCAGCACTGTGGTGGTAGTGGATGACTGGGTAATGGTGGTGGCGGCAAAACCTGTAAACAATCCGCTTAAACGGTTTCGAGTCATCCCTTTGAGAATAGCACGAAGTTTACCACCGGCAAATTTCTGCAGTCCATCACTAAACACTTTCATCCCGAATATGAAAATCCCCAGCGAACCAATAAGTTGCAAAAAATCAAATAAGGTATAGTTCATCTACCGACGGTTCTCGAGAAATAATAATGGATGGCGTAACATCAAAATTAGGATAATCTGTGTACCCTTGCAAATTGTTATTGTTTAAAAAATCAGGGTTCCACAAAATCAATCCCTCACATGTGCCACTATCCTGAGTGGTGCACCACTGCCATTATTTATCTTCATAGGCAGGGCAATTACGTATGCTCCCACAGGAGGCAAGAGGTGGAGATTAGCCACATTTTCAAACCCTGGTATATTTTGTTCAAATAAAATTACGTGGGTTTCGAAAAGCCGGGACTTCCCATAGTCAAGGCTCGGCGTGTCAAGGCCTACGGCATTTATCCTCCGGTTTTCAATAAGCCACTGCGCCGTATCGGGATGGATTCCCGGAAAGCTGAGTTCGGCCACACCTTCTTCACCTCTTTTATCCGTACCGAGATATTGGAGCGGATCAGGCCAGTAGGCGCCCATTCCAGTGTGAAAAAGTAAAATTGCATTTTCAGGTATCATGCCATGTGCGGTTTCCCAATTTGTAATGTCGGCTACAGTAACCTGGTAATCCCGGTTGCCAGATACCTGTTCGCTCACATCAATTACCGCTGCCCTGCCGGTTAATTGTGTGATTTCAATCTGATCAACCGTTTTCCTGTCTTCATAAAAGTGAATCGGCGCATCCAGGTGTGTACCCCCGTGTTCAGCAGTACAGATCTCAAACGATTCATAATAAAACCCACCTTCTGTAATCCCAACAAATACAGTATCCTTTTTAAATGTACTGGAAGTTGGCCAATAAAGGGTTTCTTCAGAAAAATCGTATGTTAAATCTATCCAGTTTCCGGTTTCCCATTCATAGGTCTCATGTGTTGTACAACTAAAAATTAAGATCAATGAAGCAATTTGTAAGATTGGATTTCTCAAATTCATTAGATTCGGATTTTGAAGTTCAGGCTTCTTAATAAATACTGGTAAATGAAACCTGCTGAATTTCAAATATCGGAAAGGCAATTTCTTCAGAAGAATTAAAATTCAGCAAGATTTTTTTGGAGCCACATATTACGTAAGAACCAAAATTATGGGAATTCATACTATATATTCTAATAAATTAAATTTTTAATAAACGATTCCGCGATTTCACACCATCCAATCCTGAAATCCCGATATGTCGAACTGATTTGTATGAACACGGGCACTGTACCAGCCGGAAATGTTCGAACTCTACTCCTATTAAGTCCGAATTTTCGCATCATTCAATGAATCATTGTGGCTCAGCATATTTCGAAAATCTAAACCGGTTGGTTCCTGGAATATCCTGATGCCAAATTCAGTAGCTACAGCGATCAGATGATCGAAAATATCTGCCTGGATCGATTCGTACTCCACCCAAACCGTTGTGTCTGTGAAAACATATACCTGCAGCGGCAACCCCCGTTCCGTAGGTTCAAGCTGGCGTACAAGCATCAACAGGTTTTTATTTGATCGGGGGTGATTCTTCAGATATTCAATAATGTACGCCCTGAAAGTCCCGATATTCGTAAGCCAGCGCCCATTTGTGAGTGTTGACCGGGCATCTTTAAGGTGTTTCATATTGTATTGATTCACCTCATCCATTTTTTTACTGATATAGTTTTCAAGAAGGTGGGATGATTTTAAACGTTCAATTTCTTCATAGGTGAGGAAACGGATTGATGAAATATCAATATTTAAAGCCCTCATGATTCTTCGTCCACCCGATTCCTGCATTCCCCTCCAGTTCCTGAAACTATGATCCAAAAATTTATGGGTGGGAATTACGGTAATCGTTTTGTCCCAGTTTTGAACGCGAACGGTATTCAATGCAATATCGATCACATCACCATCCGCACCAAAATTAGGCATCTCAATCCAGTCACCTACACGGATAAGGTCATTGTTCGTTAACTGAACACTGGCCACCAACGAGAGAAGCGTATCCCTGAACAGAAGCAGGATAATTGCCATAATCGCACCAATACCGCTAAGAAAATACCATGGCGATTTGTCTGCAAGGCTGGAAATGATAAAAAAACCTGCAAGTACATAGATTACCACTTTCCCAAGCTGGATATAGCTCTTGATTGGCGCCTTATCCTTTTTAGGGCTCATCAGGTAGAGCGTATGCACAGAAGAGAGGAATGCATCAAATACCCGCGCACCCACAAGAATCATGGTTGCCGCAGCAATACGAATTACAAAATCCGTAAGAATGGAATGAATTTCAGGAAGCAAGCCAAGCCCGTTATAAATAATGAGCAGCGGCACCATAAACAGAGCCCGTTGAGGGAGTTTATGTTTCAGAATTACGGCATACCACTCCGTTGCCGTTTTCTCGTCCAGCTTGTGCAGCAGCTTGATGATCCAGTACCTGATAATGATGTGTACGATGCCCGAGATCAGAAATATGAGGGCAAGTGCTATCGCCTCTTCAGTATACTCGGTTTGCATTTCTTGAGGCAGCAACCGCGCAAGATCCTGAAGAAATTGGCTTTGAAATAGACTCATTTTCAATAAATTACTTCATTAAGAGTGCAATATGTCTGCAATCCGGAATTATAGCCCCAATAATTTTTCGACAAGCTCGATGTGATCGAATTTGACGTCGTACAGGAAACGGGATCGTTCTGAAACTGCTGGCGACACATTATCCCATTCATCGGCACGGGCAAACGCTTCACCGCCTGTATAGATATTTCCGGCAGTTGTGATAAACATTCCAAGTGTGGAAACCGTAAGCCTGTCATCAAGAATAGAACCATCCTCATAACTCACTACATTAACAAGCTGGTTTTTTTCATTAAAATGATATTCCAGTGCTCCCAGGAGTGCATTATCATAAATTCTTGAGAACAGAGGTGCAAGGTTGGCCCTATAGCGGGTTATAAATCGGGATGTACCTTCACGCTCGCGATAGAAAGAAAAACCACCGCCCATGTGATTCAAAAACTGGTACCAGTCATACAGGTTTACTTCAACCGATGCGGCAACTGAACCATCCGGAGTAAATTCAATTTGATTTGGCAACCCCCATGGCCTGATAAGATCGGCTACACTTTCAAACATATCCGCGGCACGCTCAAATGTGGTTCGGGCGAGCTCTTTATCCGAGTCATTACCAAACATATAGAGGGCATCGTACATCACTTTTTTCCCACGTATCATCGCACCAACTGCATCAAGATACCAGGTAGTTCCGTCACCAAAATCATAGGTTGAGGAATCTTCCACCCAGGCTTCATCCAGAACAGACCCAATGAGCCGGTAGGTTTGCAACATATCATCGATACTGAAATCGAGCCAGGCTTCTAACGCATCCTCGGTAATAAGGCCCATATTATCCTCCCCTTCAGGCTTTGCCCAGACAATCCATGCATAGCCATGGCCATGAATTCCGGCAAGACCATATGCCATGCTCTTGTGATCCACAGAAGAATCTTCATGGCTGAACCTCCCTTCATCAAACCGTTCAGATAATAAAAATATACCCGGCATAGTAATATAGTGAGTGGTTTCACGCGATAATCGTTCAAATAGAACTGGGTCATCAAACCGATCGCCGCGGTGGTGCATATGGTAAGCATAAACCAAATGAGGATATATAGATAGATCAAGCTCTTCGGATGAAACATACCCGCTTGCATCTTCCAGGTACCTGTTAACAAACCTGCCCCTTTTGTTAAAAAAATGATCAGTAATATGCATCAGATTCAGCCAATTTTCTGCTCCCTGATTCATTAGATCCGGATATAACTCTGGTCGGTAGTTTTCATGTCCGTATTCCGAGGAGCGGGAATTGCCTGCAATCATAAAAATTGCATGCAGCGCATTACTGTAATCATTAACGTATAGATTCGGGGTGTCAAAAACCGGCTGGCCCTCAGCGCTTATTGCATGTGGTATAAGGATATCAGGAACATTTACCCGCTCTACTGCTTCTTCTGCAGTGCAACCTGATGAAATATGAGAAATACAAATTACAGTTATCAGTAGTACAAATGCTCTTTTAATTTTCATAAGAACCCATCCGGATTAAGAATTACATATCCGGGTAAAATAAAAAAAGTCTAAAGCAATTGTTCTGTAAATATATAGAAGTGAAGATATGTGCCTGGAGGCGAGCTTTTGATTTCAGATAACAGTGGGAAATATAGTTGATCCGGCGAGTGATATCCAAACCAAAGTCTATATATCATTAATATTTGATATTGGGTTTCTGTGCATTGAAGTTTTTAGTTTTGAGTGATTAGTTTTGAGTGAAATTTATGTCAACCTATTTTAAGCACATTCAAGTTTACTATTCGGAAGGCGGGACTCTCGCTATCGCTCCAGCTTTTCATTTTTAATCCTGATAAAACCGTTCAACTCTGCCAGGTGGCGGAAAAACACCGCTACTCTGGCAGGTTTCACTTTTCACTTTTCACTTTTCACTTTTCACTT
>RECI01000121.1 GCA_007694095.1 Balneolaceae bacterium
ACATCATCAAAGACCGGTACATCTGTACCAAAGATGGTTCTGTACCACTTCCAGGCACTGTCAATATCTGAAACGCCTATACCTACCTGCTGAATACCAGTAACAATTTGATGCACGAAATCAATATTTATGATGAGTTGTTTCTGAACTTAAGAAAAGAAGCGGAAAAATTACCAAGAAATGATTTTTTTTCTAAAAGATAATGGAACTGTTTAAACTTTTATGATCAGGCTGTATTTCTAATTTTTTATTGTATAATTGTTCAACATCTTTCAGTGTATTTACGTCTGAAGGACCTAAATCCCAGCGAATAGTACGAAACCGCGGCAGCCTGAGTGTATATCCCGCCTTGGTTCTTTTATTCACCTGTATATTGTCAAATTCAATTTCCACAATCAGCCTCGGAAGAAGCCTGAGGGTAGGTCCGTATCGTTCTATAGTGATTTCTTTAAGTCTTTGGTTTATCAATGTTAATTCCTCATTTGTGTAGCCGCCATATGCTTTGCCGATAGGGATAAACTCTTCTTCGTATCGCTCATCTTCTTTTACGGAGATCCCCAATGTAAAATCGGAATATGTGCCCCCTCGCCTGCCGCTGCCAGCGTGGGCATACAGGATCACCGTATCGAGAGAGCCTCCCGGTCTTTTTACCTTTAACCAGGATTTGCGGCGCTGACCATATTCATAAGGGCTGTTCTTCAGTTTCAGCATTAAACCCTCGTTCCCATGATCCAATGCACGCTGAAACAACATTTCCAAATCGCCCGGACTCATGATAGCCATCTGGTTTGTAATGGGGAGTTTGTAAATTCCTGCAACCTCTTCAAGCAGGAGTCTCCGTTTTGTGAGGCTTAAATCAAAAACCGGCATTCCCCCTGTAAAGACAAGATCGTAGGAAATAAAAAGTACAGGATATTGCTGAAGAATTTTTCCTCCTGGTTTTTTGATTCCCATCCTTTTTTGCAGCATCTGGAATGGCAATATGGTGTTATTTTTAAAAACGCAAATTTCGCCGTCGAAAACCACAGGCGGCAATTTCCTTAATTTGAAAAAATCCACAATATCCGGAAACGAGTGAGTGATGTCGTTCAGGTCACGGGAAAAAATTTTTACGGCTTCACCATCCACATGTACCTGTGCACGCATTCCATCAAATTTCTCTTCTGCTATATACTGCTCAAAATTTTCTACCAAACGGGCCTCGATTGGTGATGCAAGCATAAAAGAAAGTGGATGAAAAAGGCGAAATCTTGCTTCACTCAGTCGATTATCTTTGGCAAGGACTGTTGTTTTACCCAGGCTTCCGGTAATCATGTGAGCGTAACGCACCTCCTCGTGGTTCTGCCCGAAGGCTTTTGCGATGGAAGCAACCACGCTTCTGTTTTCAAAGCCTATCCGCAGTGAACCCTGCCCAAGCATCCGGATAAAAAATTTTATTTCGACAGGCGTCATTTTTTTCCATGTTTCCAGTAGAATCGCTTCTTTCTCAGCCCTTGATTTCGCCCGATAGAGTTCTTCAAAGATATTTTTTATATCAGATAATGAAAGATTCTTCGGATCCCTTTTCTGAACCGCCACATCAACATTTTCCATCAGCCGTTCTATTGTTTCGGAACTGCTTCCCGTTGCAGTGCGGCATGGTTTGAATACGCGATCGTAGTCGATTTCACAAAAAGCCGCGGCTGCGAGGGCGCTGGTTCGGCTTCCAACGGATGATTTTTTGCCTGATATTTCTTCAAATGCACCTTCGCCGATAAATTGGGCAGCCAGGAAGAGTTCAGCATTGTTTTCGAAAGATTTGAGACAATCTGCAAATTTATTAATCTTCGAATTTGTGCCTCTCGTTTCGCAAATGATTTGGAGAACACGGCAATAACTCTGGAATGTATTATTTTTAATCAAACTGCTAGTCCTCAGGTTCGGGTTCAAGGTCCAGGTACATACTATGAATCCCCTCTTTTTCAAGGTAATACTCCACTACCGCCGGATTTGGTGTATGTGTAATGTAAACTTTTTGTGGAGCGATCTTTTTGCAAAACCTGATCAGTTCAAAAAAGTCAAGATGATCAGAAATCGGAATCAGTTTGTCAACAGTGAGCTGTGTGCGGCGCGATTCATTTGCAGCCCATCCTGAACAGTACGCGATCCGGGTTTTTGAAAGGTGTGATGCAAAACCGGTGCCAGGACCTACCAGGATTTTCCCTTCACAAGTGTCCCGGTCGTAGGCCGTGTAGCTGCCGAGGCTGATTCCATGATTTTCATATACATCACACAATTTGTGTCCAGCGCCATCAATCATCATCGGGTGATTGAGCGGAGCAAGGAGATGCATCAATTCCTGTGCCTTGCCAAGATTATAACCGAGAAAAATTGGGGTAAATCCGTCATTGAGTGACTCTTTAGCAAAATTGCGGATCTCTTCTGCAAGTTCTTCATGCGGTTTCCACTTATAAATGGGAAGCGCGAAAGTTGCTTCTGTGATAAGTATATCAGCATATTCCGGAGCATGGAAACCCTCGGTGGCGGGCGAGGGTGGAATGCGATAATCGCCGGTATAGAGTAACGTGCCTTGGCCTGATTCTATAAAAATCATAGCTGAGCCAAGTATATGCCCGGCCGGGTATAGGGTAACGGAACAAAGGTCCGTTTCAAACAACTCGAAGAAAGGAAGTGAAGAACTATAGCCGGAAAATCCCCGCCGTTTCATAAAATCCAGTGTTGGCTGTGTTGCCACCACATTGGCCAACCGGTTCCTCGGCATGTGGTCGGCATGGGCATGACTCACAAACACTATCTCCGCTTCAGGGTGATACCCATCCACGCTGATCTTCAAATCAGGAAAAAATAGTCCGTGATATCCTGCTTTTTGAATTTTCATAACGTACACCTGTCACTACTTTGGTGCTGCAAGGTCCCTTGCCCTCTTAAGTATCAAATCGATGTTGTCCTTTCCAGCAGCAGGTAGCAGAGCATAAACAGAACAATGCCGATTATGATCATGTTTGCTGCAACATAACGGATTTTTTTCAACAGCTCGTCACCGGCTTTGATAATTGCCCTGGATGTTTGAGGCCATAGTAGCAGCAGTTGTCCTGCCATGAATATGATAAATAAACTCCATAGGGAGAAAATGAGTTCGATCCAGGATAAAGGAAAAAAGGAGAGAACGAGGCCCGGAATGGTAAACAGCAGAAGGTATTTCAGGACGGTTCTCCACACTTTTGGCGGTTGTTCATCAGCGGCAGCATCAACCAGGAACTGTCGTATTGATTCCGTTTTGAACATCAGGTATATCCCGTAACTCAGCAGTAGTGCACCCAGTGAAAGGTAGTAGGCAGTAAACCATTGTGTTGAAAAATTTTCCATAGTTTTTAAGCACCGATAGTTCAGGATTTTTCAAATTATGTTGTAATCATTTGCATTACGGTTTATCCTTTTTTAAAGGGATGTTGAGATCCGGTTGTTTTGGAAACAAAATCGAGAGAATTACAGAGATCGTCAAAGTGGCAATGATAATTCCCAGGGTAATGGCAGTCGGGATTTGATAGATACCCTCGAGCATCATTTTTATACCAATATAAACCAGGATAAACGCCAGCCCGTAGTGAAGGTAATGGAAAAGCCTCATAACCCCGGAAAGTGCAAAATAGAGGGCCCGCAAACCAAGAATTGCAAAGGCATTTGCACTGTAAATGATAAACGTATCACGGGTAATAGCCATGATTGCCGGAATTGAATCAAGGGCAAAGACTATATCGGTTGTTTCGATCACAACAAGTACCACAAACATTGGTGTAGCAATGTACCGATTGCCCCGCTTGATAAAAAAGTTTTGCCCGTGGTAATGTTTTGTGACCGGAATATAGCGGCGCACAAGTTTAAGTACCGGGTTCTTCTCAGGCTGAATTTCCTTGTCTTTTTCAAGTCCAAGCTTGATCCCTGTAAATATCAAAAAGGCCCCAAAAATATAGATGACCCAGTGAAATTTTTCGATGAGGGCAACTCCAATCAGGATAAAGAGTAACCGGAAAACCAGCGCCCCGAATATGCCCCAAAATAATACACGGTGCTGGTATTTTGGCTCCACCCCGAAGTAGGTAAAAATGAGCAGAAACACGAAAATGTTATCGACGCTCAGTGATTTTTCTATCAGGTAACCCGTAAAATACTCCAAAGAAGCTTCAGGGCTCATAAAATAATAGAGGCCGATGCCAAAAATAACGGCCAGTATGATCCAGATCGCTGTCCAGACCAGGCTCTCACGAATGCTGATTTCATGTGGTTTGCGGTTGAAAACCATCAGGTCCACAATCAGCATCGTTACGATGAATATGTTAAAAACCACCCAAAGGGTAAGGCTGTGTTCCACGGGGTAATGCGTTTATTGTTGAGTGGAGAAGGTACGGGATTTAAGGTGAAAAGATGAAATCCTGAATTTGATCTGCCGAATTATGTTTCTTTATGAATTTATCAACAGGTTGAATGGATTATTTTTCTGATATATATTACAATTGAGTAAAAATAGTATAATTTTTAAACTATGATAACGTTTGATTATGACGATCAAAAAAACAGATCAAACTATAAGAAACATGGGATAGATTTTGAGGACGCACAAAAGCTTTGGGATGATCCCGATATATTAGAAATTCCGGCAAGGACTAAAGATGAACCAAGATTTCTTGTTATTGGCAAAATCACCAACAAACATTGGTCTGCAATTATCACATATCGAAGTAATGTTATCAGAATCATTTCAGTTCGCCGTTCAAGAACTGAGGAAATAAGTTTATATGAAAGCAAAGAAATTTGATGAAATATTTGACTCCGGTGAGGATGTATCTTCTTTTCTCGACCTGAAAAAAGCAAAACGCGTATCCAGGGAATTAAAGAGGGTGAATGTTGATTTTCCGGTTTGGATGGTTGAATCTCTTGACAGGGAGGCAAGCCGTTTGGGAGTAACACGTCAATCTGTAATTAAAATGTGGCTTGCAGATCGTCTTAAGGAAATTAAAATTGAAGAAGTTACTTAACCTGTCAAATCCGTATATGATCCCGCAACCCCTCGATGCGCCGCTCGTTTTTCTAACTGCTATCGCTCGGGGTCTGGTATAGTGGTTACCTCTACCCCGGGTTGCGCTCCATCCCCATGCTGTGCATGGGCGATCTCCGCTCCACCCGGGGCTTTGTGCTAACG
>RECI01000065.1 GCA_007694095.1 Balneolaceae bacterium
TCCCCGCAGGGATCCCTTATGGGAAAAATCACATATCATCCGAACACACCACAAATAACTTATCGTCTGCTCCTGTTTTGTGCATGTCATTGATACTTTACATTTTTAAATAGAAATATCAACCATTTATAAGAACGTATTTTCTAATTTGGGTCATGCATTGCACAAAACAGGAGGGTTTTTCAGTTTGTTGAAATAGGCACAAATTTTAAACTATCGAAGAAAAATTTATGTCCAGTCTATGAGGAGTTGGAAGGATTGCATTAAGGACAACAGAAGTAAGATATAAAACGCCATTAATTAGCTATCAACAGGCATAGCTCAGCCACCCGCCTGCCCAAAGCTTTTCCTTTCTCCAAAAATTGTACGGCAATGTGATCTCCATCCCCGGTGCCAAAAGGCTCTTCGTAAGTAATGGCTGATGCCCCGAATGGCTGGGTCCAGTCAGGCCCGCCAACCACAATCATTCCGAATACCAGCATGCTTTGCAAAATGTTCATTTGCACAATCTCCTCCCCGGCAGAAATACCCCCTGCAGTTGCAAAAGCCGCACCTATTTTATTCTTAAGTGGCTGCCCTTCAAACGGCCACGATGCAATAAATGCCGAGATTTGAGGTGATACATTGGCGTTATATACCGGACTCCCTACAATAATTGCAGTTGCATCCAGCAGGTGTTCTTCCTCAACTTCGGATACATCCATCACCAAAACCTGCACACCTTCAACCGTTCCGGCCCCTTTCGCTACCGCTTGTGCCATTCTCTCCGTATTACCGGTTTCACTGTGGTATGTTATGAGAATCTTCTTTTGAGCAACCGCCGAAGTAACAGAACAAACCAAAAAAAACAAAAGAATTTTGAACCGGATCATCGGGTTATTTAAACTTTTTATATTTTTGCCACCGGTGCAATCTGTTCCGGAGATATCACACTTCCGGGCAATTCCATAATATCGATACGCCGGAAGTGAATTTCGGCTCCCTCTGATTCAGGACAAATATACCCTTTCTTTCTCTTTGTTGACCTTATACCGTTCACAAATCTGCCGTTTACAGAGAGCTTGATGGTGCCGTCCACACAAACTACGATGTATCGGTTCCACTGCCGGGTGTTATTCATCCGTTTTTCCAAAGCATAGCTCCGGCCCGGCACCACCTCTGACGGATTATCGGGGATTGTTCCCTCAAGCCCCATTACAGGAAACAGATGTCCATGCACATATTCATCTGGCCGGTTGTGAATCACGGCCCATTCGGGGTCGAGCATTTGTACCTCTATTCCCCTGGGAAAAGGTGTGTCCTCATGGGGAAACGGATCGGCCCAGACAAACATACCAGAGTTGCCACCCTCTTCCATAAACCGCCATTCCACATCCAGGATAAAATTTTCGTACTGTTTTTCGGTACGCATCACCCCTATTGGCCACCCGGTACATTTCAGCATGCCATCTTCCACCCACCACGTATCTTCTGAAGTGTTCATATCCACGAAATTGGTGAGATCTTTCCCGTTGAACAGTTTTGAAAAACCCGGCTGGGAATCACTAATTTCATTTACTGAAAAAGTGGTGAGTGAAGGAATACCTAGGCCGGCCGATGCCATCAGTAACCGTTTGGCAAAATTTCGTCGATTCATGATCATCTTATGCAGTCTGTGTTTGTAATTATGCAGAAAATGCCGCTCTCAGCAGGTCGATACTTTCGGCAACAGCTTCAGCCGATGGCGCATGACCTTCAAATTCGATAGATATATATCCTTTATAATCTACGCTTTGTAAAATGTTTGCAATCCGGTCGTAATCAAGGTCCAGGGTATAGAACCGGCCGCCTCCAAAATACGTTTTAGCCTGGATAAAAACGGTATACGGTGCAATAGCTTCAAGTTGTTCGTATGTATCCTCCAGGAAATTGCCGGTATCCATAAGCACCCGCAGCCAGGGTGAATCTACCGCATTCATAATATGTAATAGCCCTTTAGCCGTACGGGTCATACCCCAATGATTTTCAAGCCCAAGCATCACCCCGTGTTCTTCAGCAACCGGCATAATTTCATTGATGGAATCAATAGCCCACCGCATCCCATCATTTTCCGTGTACCCTTCAATCGGCGGCTCGATTCCACGGTTGTTCATCAGTTCGGCGAACGAGCCTGATGTATTCCATCTGCCTGCACTGATCCTGATACAAGGAATTCCCATGTCATGAGCAAGGCGAATAAAACGTTTGGTATCATCAATACTTTTTTGCCTTTCTGAGAGATCGGGGTTTACAAAATCCTGATGGGTGGACAAGCAGTTTAAATGTACACCGTGTATGAGTGCATGCTTTTTCAGTGAACGAATATAATCGGGGTCTTCACTTTCCATCTGGCGATGAAGAATATCCACACCATACACACCCAGCCGCGACGCCTCTTCTATTACAAATCGGATCGGTGTCCGTTCCGGACTGAAATGCCAGTAGGAATAACTCGATATACCCAATTTCACTTGAAACGGGCTTTTGCCAGTCAGGCTTGAGGCTGACTCGTTTCTATCTGCAAGAGCTGTTAATGGAATAAGAGTACCGGCAGCAACTCCGGCAGAAAGTTTTTTCAGAAATGATCGTCGGTTAGTCATAAGTATCGGGTTCTGATTAAATCATAATTACATTATTAAAGCAGATTACATCAAGAAAGATCAAAAATCAAAAAATGAATACTATCTCACTTGAATTGGATGGATAATTTTAAAAATGTTGAATTCATCATTCAAAATCGATTAATTATTCATCCCTCCGCGCTCAATGAGTTCACGGGCACTGCTGAGTGCCGATTCAGTAATTTGTTCTCCACTCATCAGACTGGCCACTTCCCGGATATGTTCCTCTTTCGAAAGCGGTTCAATTCGTGTAGTAGTCCGATCTCCGTTCTCAATTTTTTGAACCCTGTAATGCTTATGCGCCTGGCTTGCAATTTGCGGCTGATGGGTGATGGCAATGATCTGGCAATATTCCGATAGTTTTCTCATTTCGCGCCCTACCTTTTCTGAAATTTGTCCGCTGATTCCATTGTCAATTTCATCGAAAATCATCACCGGCAGGTGATGTTCCTTCGCCAGAATAGACTTCAGTGACAACATCACACGGCTGATTTCACCGCCTGATGCAATTTTTGCAAGCGGTTTTGGCTCTTCTCCTTTGTTTGTGGAGATAAAAAACCGCAATTCATCACAACCGTTTTCCATGCAATCTATCGATTGTCCATCCACCGAAATCCATCCTTTTTCAGATGGCTTCCATTGCACATCTACACTAAACCGTCCATATAATATTCCGAGGTTTTTGAGTGCTTCCACAATTTCTAAAGATAATTTTCTACCGGTTTCAAAACGGATGTTGTGGAGATTTATCGCCTTATCTTTCAGCACTGCAGCCTGTTCCTGAATTTTTTTTGTGATTCGATCCATTTCCAGATCAAAATTTTCAGCTACGTTCAATTCTGTTTTTATCTCGTTATAATAACTGATAAGCTGTGGAACAGATCGCTGATATTTTTTCTGCAGGCGGTTTAATTCAGCCTGCCGCTGCCTTAATTTTTCGAGCCGTTGAGGGTTGAATTCAATCCTGTCGCGATACCGCTCGGCAAACTGAATGGTTTCCTGGATGCTGATACGTGCCGTTGTTACTTCTTTCAGATAGTTTTCAAATTCTGGCTCAATCCGTGCCATATCCTCCAGGTTCAGCTTGATAGAGTTGAGCATATCCATCAGACTCGAATCATCACCGTTTCCGATCTCCGTAATGGCTGCTGCTTTCTGATCAAGGTCTTCGGCATTATCCAGCAGATTCATTTCCGCAATCAGCTCATCTTCTTCGTCCGGATTCAGATCAGCGGTTTCCAGTTCTTTCACCTGGAATTGATACAGCTCGGTTTTTTCTTTTAATTCCCGTTCCTTTTTTTTGAGATCCCGCAGCTCTTTTTGCAGTTCAGCCATCCTTCGGTATTCTGCCTGATATTCTCTGAAAATAGGCTGCACCATGTCAAACTGATCTATCACACCAAGGTGATTTTCATCTTTCAATAGCATCTGGTGATCGTGCTGGCCGTGGAGGTCTACGAGCTGATCGCCCACCTGTTTCAGTACTGAAATATTTACAGGCGTATCGTTAATAAATGCCCGGCTGCCTGCTTGTCGGATTTCACGCCGAAGAATTAATTCTTCGCTGTAATCAACCGCGTACTCCTCGAGAAAAGTTTGCAGCCATTGATTTTTCCCCACAAGAATTGACGCTTCTGAAATGGCTTTATCTGCACCTTGGCGTATTACCTCCGTGTCTGCGCGCTCACCCAAAATCATATTCAGCGCCCCGATTATAATAGACTTTCCAGCACCGGTTTGACCTGTCAGGACGTTGAGCCCTTGCTCAAATTGAACATCCAGTTCATCAATAAGTGCAAAGTCTTTGATGTAGAGGGATTTGATCATGTTCAAAAATTATAATATTGAATTTTGAATGCTGAATTACTAAATGTGGATTATTTTGTGTAACTGTTGAAAGTACAGAGATCATTCGAAACATTCACCAATGGTTCTGATAAGATGGAATTGAAAGTTTATATTATCTTCTATTCAGGCGGTTTGAAAATGTACCTCTCATCATAGTCCACTCCAAACCTTTCCAACAATAACCTGTATTCATCTATGAATGAAATTGATTTGTGGTGAGTCTCCTGGTTTTTTATATATCTGATCACATTTGGTACATGACTTTTTGAATATGAAAATGCACCAAATCCGGTTTGCCAGGCAAATTTTCTATTGCAATACTGGTTTTGTGTGATCCATTTACTACTCTCGGTTTTCACATTTTGAATCACTTTTGAAATAGATTGATTTGGCCGAAATCCAACTAGAATGTGAATGTGATCCGGCACACTGTTGATTTGCAGCATTTTATGATTGTTCTGCTGAAATATACCGGTAATGTATTGATGCAGAGGATCTTGCCATACCGGATCAATCAATGCTTTACGGTACTTTACTGCAAAAACAAACTGGATATGGATTTGAGTATATGTATTGGGCATTTTGATTTTATCTTGAATTTAAAAAGTACATAACACCAAACGTTCCTAACGGAACGAAAGAGTATGTTTGCTTC
>RECI01000307.1 GCA_007694095.1 Balneolaceae bacterium
TTTCAGGAAATGGAGCAGCTTTTTCTGTTCAAAAATACAAAGCAATGCTCATAGCCCAGCATACATTCAGGAAGAGCGTGAAGGGCCTGACGGACGGGAAAACTGTGGCCGATTCAAGAGATAAAAATCTAATTGGAATATTGTCGAACGGGAATCCTTTTTGGGAAATTGGACGTCAATCGCACTCAAATAATCTTGAATTACCGGAAACGGTACAGAACCGCTATTCCTGGTTTATAAGCATAGGCGATCAGCTCAACCAAATTGCACTTCCCTGGCTTTGGCTTGGCTGGATGACTGACATAACTACTGAGTCTGTTTCGGATCATGATATAGATCATGGAATATTAACAAATGCCCTCTTAGATGCCGATACAGCCTATTACATGCATCACGCTTTTATGGTGGCGATTCAAATTGCTCAAGATGGAATAATTAACCTGGATATTGCAAAAATTCTTCCCATAGATTTGCCTGCCTATCAGGAGCAAAACAGAATCTATGTACAAATGCTTGAAAATTCTTTGAGAATGGGTTTGTTACTCGCATCTCATGACATACAAAATTGGAACAAACAATCAATCGAAATAGAATTATTGATGAAAAATCTTGTGGTAATTGAAAATTTTTTTTCCCGGATGAATACAGAAGTGATACATGAGAATCTCCAACTTATTGATAAAATTAGAGAAAAAATTCAGGAATGATTTTAGTGTATGATGAGCTTTTTTCATGTTTTATGGTGCATGGATTAGATGATGGGGCTTGAATAAAAAAAGTTTGCATCGATAAAAAATAATTTCCTAATGGAGGATAGTAATAATGAAAACATGGATTGTTGTTCCTGTTGTATTCTTAATGACGTTCACAGTTCAACAAAGTGCCGAAGCTCAGGAGAGAACTTTTGGCCTTGGCGGCAGTATTGGTGATCCCTATGGCCTGAGTGCGAAATTGTGGCTTTCTGAGAATACGGCAATTGCGGCCGGGCTGGGTTTTGGAATTGCAGATGAGATCGGGTTTTTTCAATTGCAAGCCGATTTTTTGCTGCATAAACCCATTGACCTGGATTGGGATGCCGGAACCCTTCAATTCTATTATGGTGGTGGATTAGGCCTGTATTCAGGTTCCCGGTGGGATGTCATCTACATCCGGATTCCTTTAGGTATGTCCATGAATTTTCTGGATGCCCCATTAGATATCTTTCTTGAAACTGTTCCATACATGGAAGTAGACCCTGATTTTTACTTTAGCTTTACAGGAGCTGCGGGATTTCGGTACTATTTTGGTAAATAACTTTTGGTTACAAATCATCTAAGCGGAACAGGGGAGTTTCTCTTTCCATATTCAAAGAGAAATAGATGCTAACAGAAAGTTCGCCTGCAGTTTGACCGCTGCAGGCGATTTTTTGTCCTTTAATATCTGATTGTAATATGATTTTAGCAGGGTACAATCAGTCTCATCAGATTATTTTAAAATACTTTGAGCCAAAAATTTTGGATTTGTTGCACATATAATAAAGTATAATTGTAACAATACTTCTAAATCAGTAATGAAATCATTAGATAAATTTCAATCCATAAAATATTCAGATTCAAAACATTTTCTACATTTCAATTGGGCGCTTGTGGTCAGTTTACTGTTGTTAGTCCTGTTTAATCTCACAACGATATCATGCAGTGACAATTCAACCGGCACTGACCCAGCGGTGGATCCACAGCCACAACCTCAGCCTCAGCCTGATCCGCCACCAGCAGCAGAAGTGGCTGTTGTAGAAATTTCACCACGTCACGGATGGCTGCTCACGGGTGATACGGTTCAAATGGAAGTAGTTTTAAGAGATGCAAATGGATGGGCACTAACCGGACGCGAAATTATATTTGAGTCATCAGATAATGATCTGGCTGAAATTTCTGAATCGGGACTACTGGAAGTGAAAGACATTGGTGACGTAACAATCACAGTTTCATCCGAAGGTAAAGAAAATACTGCAACATTTTCCCTTAAACCTGGCGGAGGCCTGAGGGTTCCTGAACTGGCAGTTGTAGACAGCCTGATTACCGACATGATTGAACGTTATGATCTGCCGGGAGCTGCTGTCGGGATTACACGTAATGAACGCCTGGTACTTTTAAGGGGATATGGGTATGCGGATCGTGACGCCGGTGAAATCATGACGGCCGACCACCGGTTTCGTATCGCCAGCTTATCAAAACCGGTTGCTGCAGTAGCAATTTTAGAGCTTGCTGACCGCGGGCTTCTTGATCTCGATCAACCCGTCTTTGAACTTCTCAACCATTTACAGCCACTTCCGGGAGCAATTCCTGATTCAAGACTGGATGATATTTTGGTGAAGCATTTAATACAACATACCGGCGGTTGGGACAGGGATGTAAGTGGCGATTGGACATGGACCCCCCATGTCAGAACTATTGCAACAGACCTTAATATTCCGGGGCCGCCAAATCAGGAAGAAATTATTCGATGGAGCATGGGCCGTCAGCTGAATTATGACCCTGGCAGCAAGTATGCCTATTCTAATCTTGGTTATGTTCTACTGGCAAGAATTGTGGAAAATGTTACAGGCCAGACGTTTGAAGATTTTGTTAGAAATGAGATACTGATTCCGGCCGGTGCAGAAAGAATGGTAATTGGGAATACATTTTTTGAAGATCGCCTGGAAGGGGAAGTAAGATATCATGATACACCAACAATGCTTTCCGTTTATCCGGGAAGGGGACAGGTTGAAGCGGCATATGGTGGATTTTCCCTTCCCATGAGGGATGGTCAGGGAGGATGGGTCTCATCACCTGCTGATTATCTGCGTTTTTTACATGCTGTTGATGGTCGACCCAACCGGCACGATGTGGTTGGCAGCAGTGTTCCGGAGTGGATAACCACCCGGCCAACCGGCCCGGCTTTTGATGGTACTACTACATGGTATACGGGGTTTAGTGTGCGCTCACAATCCGGCGATTATTTCTGGTCGCATTCCGGTGGTTTACCCGGTACTCGAACCATTGTTATTCATAGGCCTGATGGTGTATCATACGTCATTTTTCTCAATGCAAGCGGAAGTGGTAACATCGCCAGTGAAGTTTCACAAATTTTGGGAGCACCTCTCAATTCAATTCCTGCATCAGAATGGCCAAATCATGATCTATTTAATCATCATCCATGAACATTGATAGATGTTAAAACCTAAGTTCGATTAAAAAGCATAAGCATAGATTAACAAAAACAAGTGATGAGCTTTTTCAGGTGAAGTTATTGCATATCCAGTAAAGCCTTATAGAAAGGCCAGAAAAAATGTTAAATAAGACTTAATTATTATGAATTCTTTGATAAATCTGTTGAAAATTAATATCGGTTTAATTGGGATTTGTGTTTTGTTTGCAGCTGTTTCGTGCAGCGATAGCTCCACGGGGAATGAACCAGAGCCTCAGCCGGATCCGGTTTTCGGGATAATAGAAGTTGAGGTGGTAACCACAGGTGATGACGACGATCCAGATGGGTACACTGTAGGTGTTCAGGGTGGCGAAACCAGGGAAATAGGACCTAATGACACTGTTTCATTTAACCAGGTAAGTACGGGCAATAAAATTGTCACAATCTCTGGAATACCAGGTCATTGTACACTGGATGGCACTCCGTCTCAGGCATTCACACTTGGAGACAACGAAATCCGCACAATTACATTCGAAATCACCTGTTCAGCTATTTTCAGGGATAAAATACTGTTTATGCGCAGTACCGGTGTGCAATTCGAATACCAGATCTACTCTATAAGCCCGGACGGTAGTAATATGCGATTGGTTTCTGATATGATATTATCAAGCAATGCAGCTCCGGTTGCATCTCCGGATGGCTTGAAAGTTTTGTTTAGCGGTTCAGAAGGAGGAACACTATCACAAGTGTGGGTTCAAAATTCGGATGGTACAGGGCTTCAGAATCTTACCAATAATCCTGATCTAGTACATTTTGGTGCGGTATGGTCACCAGACGGAAGTAAAATTGCACTTTCTGTAAGTAATCCGGGAAGTGGTGCAAGAAATGACATTCACATTATGGATGCTGATGGATCGAATCTTATCAATATTACGAATAATCCTGATGTTATGGATACTGCACCATCCTGGTCTCCGGATGGAAACGAATTGGTTTTTACTTCATTTAGGCCTAACCCAGCAGGCGGTAATATTTTATCGATTGCCAAAGTAAACGCAGACGGATCGGGCCGGACAACCCTTTTGGAGGATGAAGGTTTCATTGTAACTACACCAAAATGGTCACCAAATGGTGATCAGATTGCATTTCATCGATCTGAAATTGGTTCAGGTATTGGTTCCCAAATTCATCTTATGAACCCGGACGGAAGTAATGTGAGAAACATAACGGCGGAAGGCGGCAATCCGAATATTATAACTCAGTGGCCAGCATGGTCTCCGGATGGAAACCAAATTGCTTTTCATGGATCAGGCGGTACGGCTCTTAACTTGTTTATCATGAATAAGAATGGTGAAATCCAGGGAGGGCGTATCACAAATGGCGAAAACAACCAGCACCATATTAATCCATCATGGTCGCCATTTACCCGGAATTAGCTATTCGAAAGAGATCAAACCACCCTGCCGGCTGAATCACTGAATCACTGACTGAAAATTCAGGAATAAGCCGGCAGCCTCAATATAGAATGATCTTTTTTTCACTTTTTTATTGCATGCAAATGTATAAAATATTGCCGGTTTGGATTAAACCTTTAAACGGAATAAAGAAATGAAACATAAAACAATTAATATAATCGACTTAATTACTCTTTTTATGTTTGCTATCTGTTTGATGGCAACTACCGCTATCTCAAAAACGATGGCTTCTCATCTGTCAGCAGAGCTCATTTTAACTGATGAAAATCATACACTGACCCATATTAATAATGAGTCTGACATGAATGAATCATTGAAAGGAAAAATCGTATTTCTGAGATATTCTGTTGAAGATGAAGGATATCGGATATATTCGATGGATACGAATGGTGGAAATCAAAAGCGTACCAGTTATGTTCTGCTTGAACATGCAGCACATCTGTCCGTTTCACCTGATGGGTCGAAAATTATTTTTCTAAAAAAGGGAAATG
>RECI01000064.1 GCA_007694095.1 Balneolaceae bacterium
GGGTATAGCTCAAGGGCTTTCATTATTTTAGCATGCAGGTCATGATGATTCCCATTTTCAAACAAAAGGCCGTTTTCGCCAACCCTGACATATTCTGCTATTCCCCCGGTGTCCGATGCCACCAGTAATGACCCGCAGGCAATGGCTTCAATCCCAACCAGGCCAAGCGGTTCTCTCCGCGAAGGCAACACCACAATTTTTGATTTCCTGTAATAGTCAACAAGAAGTTGTTCATCGATCCTTCCGCCAAATGTAATCAGTGTGTCAATGCCGGCCTTTTCAGCGAACCGGTGGTATTGGTGCTCCAATCCGCCGGAGAAATGCAGATGTATCGAAAGCTTGTTGTCCATATAAAATGGGCGGTATTCAGAAATAGCCCTCAGAAGCAGGTCGATCCCTTTTCTTTCTATGGCATGACCGGCAAAAAATAGGTCAATACTTCTCGGGACAGGCTCATAAAAATAGACATGGTGGTTATACCCGGGATGGATAATAACCGCCTCACATCCGTACTCCTTTTTGAGCAGTTGTTGCATATAGCGGCTGTTCGTTGCCACCATGTCGGATTTCTTCAGTACAAACCGCGAAATTCTGAACAAAAGGCCTTTGGTAAGCAGGTATTCCTCCTCGCTGCCGTGTGCATAGCATACATGTTTCGCCCGGTGAAAAGGTTTCGAAAGCAGCACAAAAATACCCGGCAACACAGACCCTTGCGAATAGATCACCTGGTATTTTCTGCTCCTGTAAAAAAAATACGGCAGGTACGAGAGCGCCATCGCTGCAACCTTCAAAAAAGAGGTAACAAAATTACCCGAACCAAGATAACTTCTGAAATGGCGAAAGAACCTGTTGTAAACGATATCTGCCTTAATACCCAGGATCCTGAGTTCAGTAAACAACGTTTTAACAAAAACCTGCCTCGTCGGGTTTTTTGAAGTTGGATAACTATTCGTTGCAATAAGAATTCTCATCATAAACGCCGGCAGGTGAGAGATGGATTACATAACATGAAACGATGATATTTGTATCAATATGCCATTAAATAAGAATAATAAAAAATAATTCAGGGTTCAGGGTTCAAGGCTCAGGGTTCAAGGACCTCCAAGCGTGCGAAGCACCTTGCAGCGTCCGGGTTCAAGGTTCAAGGTTCAGGGTTCAAGGCTCAAGGACCTCCAAGCGTGCGAAGCACCTTTCCCGAAGGGATCGCTATGCGGGCAGCGTCCGGTTTCAGGGTTCAGGGTTCAGGGCTCAGGGCTCAGGGCTCAGGGTTGTTGGCACAGATCATACCCTACTTCGATATTCGGTATTCAATATTCGATATTCAATATTCGGTATTCAACCCTTTCCTGCTCCGCTCAAACGCTAAACAGTTACAAACGGGTCACAAGCAGAAAGCAGGTGGTAGGTGTTATATATCCTAATATGTGAAGTTACATCAGGAGTGCAAAACTGATACAATGAAATACTGTAATTTTGGTTATTTTATTATTGATTATATGTTTAAAGCAATCATATTCTGCAAATAATGAAAAAGCTAATACTGGAAATCCCTGATCATCTCAACTTAGATGGTAAAGAAGCAGCGTTGATGCTGGCTGGTAAATTATATGAAGAAGGAAGATTGACTCTTGGTGAAGCTTCTTCACTTGCAGGTTATACAAAAAGAGAGTTTATGGAAAAAATGGGAGATCACGGAATATCTGTCTTCAATTATCCAGCAGAAGAACTTGACAAAGATGTAAATAATGCCTCAAAATATCGTCGTTGATGCAAGCTGCCTGATCATACTTGAACGCATCGGAGAACTCGATATACTAAAAAAAATGTATGGTGAGATTCTCATAACTCCGGAAATTGCAAATGAATATGGTCTGCAACTCCCTGATTGGATTAAAATCAACGATATAGATATTGCACGTCATAAGAAATTGCTGAACTCATTACTTGATTCCGGAGAAAAAAGTGTAATTGCACTTGCCAAAGAGCTGAATGGATTGGCTGTTCTCGATGATTTAAAAGCAAGAAATTTTGCCAATGAGCTGCAGGTTGAATATACAGGTACAATGGGCTTAATTGTAGAGGCAAAACAGAATGGTATTATAGATTCAGTGGAAACATTACTGGACAAAATTGACCAAACAAACTTTCGCCTTTCAGATGAACTCAGGGTAAAAATTCTCAATATGGCAGGTGAATGATCGTTGAATTTCGAACTATGAAGTGACTCGGTAGCTGAGTCATACATTTCAACAACTCCACAATTCCACCCAGCAATCCGCAAAGGCACGAAGGCACAAGGTTTATTGTGATTTTATGATGGCGCATGCGTTGTTCGTGCAGATCATGTCACACCTACGACATTCAGTTCGACATTCGGTGTTCGACATTCAATATTTCCCTGCTCCGCTTCAACTCTGCGAGGAGCCCCGACAAGCCTGTCGGGGCACGCTCTCAGGTTTTCGCTAAACAGTGGTCCTGGTTATCATAAAACGTCGATTGTTTATCGACTCACAGATGAATTTGTTATATTCTGTAATGTAATCCTAAGCAATGGGAAAAAAATTACAACCAAAATTTTTGCCATGACTCAATTTGATCGTATCCAATTTGACCCAAATGTAATGGGCGGTAAGCCAACAATCCGGGGAATGAGGGTTACAGTTGGCGCTGTTGTTGGTTTGGTTGCTTCCGGATTTTCAATTCCGGAAATACTCAATTTATATCCATATTTGGAAAAAGAGGATATTACTCAAGCGCTTCGATATGCTGCATGGAGGGCTGATGAACTTGAACAACCTATGCATACAGCATGAAAATTCTGATCGACATGAATTTAACCCCTGATTGGGTTCATGTTTTTCAGGAAAATGGTTATAGTGCGGTTCACTGGACAGAGAAAGGTATAGCCAATGCAACTGATCAAACCATTATGAAATTTGCCAGAGAACATGGATATGTTGTCTTCACACACGATCTTGATTTTGGGAATATTTTGGCAGCATCAGGAGAGAAAAAACCCAGTGTAATTCAGATAAGAACGGAAAATACAGCGCCCGAGGTGATGAAAGATGTATTGTTAAAAGCATTAAAGCAATTCGAAAATCATTTACTGGAAGGAGCATTAATTACGCTTCATCCAAACAGGATGAAAGCCAAAATTTTACCGCTGGATCGTTAATTTATTGAGTGTTCCGATCCGAGGGATCGGGGCCCGAAAAAGGATCGGCTGCGTACGCTTGAAGGCACAAAGGGTTCAAGGCTCAAGGTTCAGGGTTCAAGGTTCAAGGACACAAAGGACACAAAGGTTCACAAAGATGAATAAAACTCTTTATCAAGGGGTTACAGGCAAAATAAACTCCACATGCCCCCAAAAACCCCTTCGTGCAACTTAGAGCCTTAGTGCCTTCGTGGCAAAAAATCCAGTTTAGCCACGAAGCCACGAAGTTTTATTGTGATTTCCTGATGGCGCAAGCCTTGTTCGCTCAGAACATACCCCACTTCGATATTCGGAGTTCAATATTCAATATTCGATATTCAATATTCTGTGTTCAACACTTCCCTGCTTCGCTCAAACGCTGACAGGTGCTATCGCACGCTGTCAGGTTTACGCTTAATTAATTGAATTTTAAACTTGAATTATTTGTTCTCAATGTTTAAAATGGCCTGTGTTAAATTTGGTTGTATAGAATATTCATCATACAGCGCCTGAACGTAATGGATTTACGTGGTTTAGAAGGGACGATTGGTTATTTATCCAATAGAGATACTGATGGTATCTGCCGGGAGTGGTACGCATTTTGTGTGAAACCCCGGCATGAAAAGAAAACCGGTGAACGCCTCCGCAGCGCCTTCGAGATATTTTGCCCGATGAAGGAAGAGCGGGTGAGGTGGAGCGACCGGTGGAAAACGGTCATTTCCCCCTGGCTGCCGGGGTATCTGTTTGCAAGAGTAACGCAGCGTGAGCGCTATGAAATCCTCAACGACCCGTCTGTGCATGGCACCCTTTGCATCAACGGGAAGCCTGCACCGATACGGGTTGAGGAGATCGAACTCCTGAAAACCATTACCGGTGCATACGGGGTTGAGGAACTACGCCTCCTGCCCGTTTCACCGGGCGACAAAGTTCGTATACGCACCGGTAAACTGATGAATCTGAACGGTGTGGTGGTACGTGTAACGGGAAAAAAGGCCTCCATTCACCTCGATTCCCTGAAGTGTCAGCTCGTAGTAACACTGAGCACCGCCAAGCTTGAATTTGCCTGAATCATTTGAAGAAGAAAAACTTACCAGTCTTGTGACTGAGCCCGATACTGGGACTCAGAAAAGCGAAGCTCTGGACGTGTAGGACTGTGGAATTGTGGAACTGTGGAACTGTTTGGCTGTTCAACGATTCGACAGTTCAACGATTCAACAGTTCCACAATTCCACAATTCCACGCTTCTGAATACCCGCTTTTGTTGTATCATTTTCAGAATTAGTATATTAATAACGAATCTATGATACGTTTATCCTTTTATTACATGACCATAACATTATTCATTACACTTGCATCAATAAAATCTATGTAAAATAACTCATGACTATAAAAGAAAAGCTCCTCAAAGAAGCATTGGTTTTACCTGCACATGAAAAATCTGAATTGATAGAGCAACTGATTATAAGCCTTGACAAGCCCGATCCTGTTATTGATAAACTATGGATGAAAGTGGTTGAACAAAGGATTGACGCTTATGAACAAGAGAAACTACGCTCCGTAACTTTACAGGAAGCTTTCAGCAAATATAAAGTATAATTTTCTTTGGAAATTCGACTGCTCGAACCGGCACAGCACGAAATGGATGATGCGTTTCTGTATTATGAAGAGCAGTCCCCGGGATTGGGATATGAATTTATAGATGAAATTTTCGCAACCTTAAAAAGAATTAAATTGAACCCTCAGTCATGGGCTCCATTTGGTAAACGTACACACAGATGTCTGGTTCACAGGTTTCCGTACGGAATCATTTATCAAATCAGGGAAAATGAATTGCTAATCGTTGCAATTGCTCATTTACACAGAAAGCCTGAGTATTGGATAGAGAGGGTAGATTTGTAATTTCAGATTGAAGACA
>RECI01000184.1 GCA_007694095.1 Balneolaceae bacterium
GCATGGCTGAGCCAGGTGATGGGTTTTTCACTTGATACCGCCATGCAGACATTGCCTGATAAGTATATTATTACAACTACGGAACTTCAGGATCTCAAGAGTGAACTATTCGAACGGTAGTCTGTTATCCATAGAGGTTTGCGGCCATTTAAATCAGATCTGTTGTATCTATAAAAATATTACTTTATATAAATAATCACCTTAAACTGTAGGATATTCAAAAATGGAGATACTATGAACCAGCCTTGTAAAATTGCATTCTATGTAGTCATTGTTATGTTTATTATTCCTGAATTAGTCCACACCCAGTCTCTTAGGGTCAGCGAAAATAACCGTTATCTGGTTGAAGCGGATGGAGCCCCGTTTTTCTGGCTTGGGGATACCGCCTGGGAATTGTTCCATCGGCTCGACCGTGAAGAAGCAGATTATTACCTGCAAAACCGGGCTGATCTCGGATTCACTGTGATCCAGGCCGTTGTGCTTGCGGAGGAAGATGGATTGAATGATCCGAATCCCTACGGAGAGGTGCCGCTGTTTGATCATGACCCTCAACTCCCGAATGAGGCCTATTTCGAACATGTCGATTACATTATTACCAGAGCGGCTGAATTGGGACTTTATGTTGCTTTATTGCCAACATGGGGCGATAAATGGAATTTGAAATGGGGACAGGGGCCCGAAATTTTCACTCCGGAAAATGCACGGGATTTTGGAGAATATCTCGGAAACCGGTACAAGGATTATCCGAACATCATCTGGGTTGTAGGAGGCGACCGGCCCATCGAGGAACCGGTTCACCGAGAGATTGTGATATCAATGGCGGAAGGTTTACGTATGGGTGATGATGGAACGCATCTGATCACATTTCACCCAATGGGCGGACAGGGATCTGCCGAGTATTTCCACAATGAAGAATGGCTTGATTTCAACATGAGACAAACCGGTCACACCCGGGCATTCACAGGCCGTTACGAAGTGGTTCGTACAGATTACAACCGAGAACCTATCAAACCCGTGATTGATGCCGAGCCTATTTATGAAGACCATCCTATTGATTTCAATCGGGAAGAACGCGGCCATTCCACAGCGGCTGATGTTCGCCGGCCTTTATACTGGAACCTCTTTGGCGGCGCATTCGGACATACCTATGGCCATCATTCCGTTTGGCAGATGTGGGAAGCGGGGCGCAGACCGGTAAATCATCCGTTAATGCCATGGTATGAAGCCTTATATCAGCCGGGAGCTGCTCAGATGCAATATGGCCGCAAGCTGATGGAATCGCGTCCTTTCATGTCAATAATACCGGATGATACGATTTTGATTCCGCACCCGGTAGCCTCTTCAGCAGTTCCGGGCGCAGGTGAATACAGGTACACGGCAACCCGAGATTCAGAGGGAACTTATGCTATGATCTATGTTCCGGTTGGCAGGGATTTCGAGGTCAGAATGGACGTTATTAACGGACCCGAGGTAATTGCCTGGTGGTATAATCCCCGTACTGGTGAAGTGGAGCAGATTGGAACGTTTTCAAATAACGGCACACAAACGTTCTCGCCTCCCTTACCGGGGGAAAACCTTGACTGGGTTTTGGTACTGGATGATGCCTCAGTTAACTACCCGCCCCCGGGCCAAACAAATGATGAATAATTCGATTCCTTGATTTTCAGAGTACTGTTTTTGGATAAATATTAATTCATAACAACAAATCCAATGATATATAAAAACATGTTCGTGATTCTAAGTCTGGTTGTTTTCATTTCGTGCGAGAATAATGAAGACAGCACTGTCGGTCAACTTCAGGCTGTAAACGGGGAATGGCTCCAACTTTCAGAAATGCCAACTCCCCGGTCAGAAATAGATGGATTTGTGTATAATGGAGTGATTTATGTAGCCGGTGGTTTTTATGATGGCAGTTCAACCTCGGGTGCATTCGAGGCGTACCACATTGAAGAAGACCGCTGGGAAATTCTGCCTGATATGCCTCAACCCGCACATCATCCTGCGATTACTGCAGCTGATGGAAAAATTTACGTAAGTGGCGGATGGCATGGTTTTGGTGAGGACCAGCAGAGCCTTCGGGCATTTTGGGCATTTAACATCGAAAGTGGGGAATGGATTCAAAAAACCGATATGCCTTACACAAGAGGAGCTCACCGGAAAGGGCACTTTGACGGAGCAATTTATGTGATTACAGGAGCAGGCCCCGAACCCGGTGACATCCTAAGGTACGATATCGAAAACGATAGCTGGGAAATATTGGATGTGAAGTTGGAGCGCACAAGGGATCACGCAGCCATTACCCTTGCCGATGATAATCTGTACATCTTTTCTGGCAGAGGGGCCGGAACCGAACAATTAAGGGTGGATCGCTTCAACCTTTCAACATATGAATTTCAACGGCTGCCGGATATTCCCACAGCACGCGGCGGCCACACTGCCGAGTATGCTGACGGGCGTATTTATGTGGTCGGTGGTGAAGTAGGAGGTGATGAACCCTATGCACTCAACGGTGTTGAAGTGTATGACATTGATACAGGTGCCTGGTTTACAGGCCAAAGCTTGCCCTACAATATCCATGGCCATGCAAGTGCCCAGTATAACGGCAACATATATACCATTGGCGGTGCTACAGGGGCTTTTTATGATACGTTTGAAACACTGACAGGCTATAACTACGTTTTTTCGACAGCCACTGACTAAAGCCGATGCAACACTTCCCGGCTTGATAGCTTTGTTAGTCAGGAAATAACTGAATTCCTGACTCAGTTCACCCGCAAATTCAGGGTCTTGTGTTAGCTTATATTTTTAGTGCAACGGATAGTTCATGGAGTAGATTACACTTTTAATCATCTCTGATATGATATGAGGCCTATAATCATAAGGTGAAATAGATTCTATAAAAGTATTGAATTAGTATGAACGTATTATCCGAAGGTAAATTTATACATATTATTTTTGCTTTAGCAATCGGTGTTTTGATGTTATCTAACTGCAGTTCAGGCACTGATAGTGAACCTGAAGAAGATGAAAATGGAACAGCAGGCATCACGGTGGAAAATGGTGTGCTTGTGGATGCAGATGGGGATCTATTTATCCCCTATGGTGTAAACAGTGTGCATGTTTGGCGTGATGGCGAACACAGTGTAAATGCGCTCAGAAATGAAATCAACAAGACCGGCGCAAACACGGTTCGCCTGGTAACGGCCGGTAAATCGTGGCACTGGAACAATCAATCCAGCACAGCCTCACAAAAAAGGCAGCTTGTGCGTGATGCGATCGATGCCGGGCTGGTGCCAATGATAGAAATGCACGATGGTACCTGTGTTACGGAATTTGACCTGCTCCCATTTGATGAAGATGGTGAACCCAACAATCGTATGGGTTTAAAACAGATTGTTGAAGAGTGGCTCGAACCGGAAAATTTGCAAACCCTGAGAATTTTTGAAGACAAACTGCTGCTCAACATCGCCAATGAGTGGGGAGATAACGATGAGGTATTTTTTGAGGGATATAAATATGCGATAACCGAACTTCGGGAGGCCGGGGTAAACAACGTATTGGTGATTGATGCAGGCGGTAATTGCGGCCAAAATCCACTTTCCCTTTTGGAGTATGGGGATGCCCTTTTCGAACACGACCCGTTAAATAATGTGGTGCTGTCGATCCATCTTTACGGTTTCTGGAGAACCAACGACCAGCAGTTTACCGATTGGACACCACCCTTCTCCGTTGAAGAGATTTTTCCGCAGCTTGCAAATCTGAAGGCACCGGTAATTGTGGGGGAATATGGCTGGGATCCTGTTGAAGGAGCTGTAAATTTTAACCCTGAGATTATGATGCAGATCAGCAAAGATCTTGGTTTTGGCTGGTATTTCTGGGCGTGGAGTGATGGCGAAGAGTATCACAATGTGGTGAACACATACGATTATACCTACAACGGCCCGGAAGATTTAACCCCGGCCGGACAGGTATTGGTGAATGACCCGGAACTTGGCTTTAAACATATTGCCAGGCCGGCAGCGGGTTTTTGATCATTCTGTATGTATTATACATTACCTCCGCAGCCACCGGCGGCCCTGAATGTCCAGGTTGGTCAGGCCCAGTCCCTGTGCATGATCTACCACCTGGCGGTACTCCTCGGTGGTGATTCTGCGTGATATTTCCGGAAAATCGAACGCCTTGTGGTACGGATTGTACTGCGCCATAATGTTGACATAGGTATCCTTCGGCAGATTTTCGGCAATCCAGTCCAGAATTTCGATTGAGCCGCCCATCTCATTGGGCATTACCAGGTGACGAATCATAAGACCGCGTTCCATAATACCATGTCTGTTGGGTTTGGCCACACCAACCTGGCGGTGCATCTCAAGGATCGCCTCTTTGGTGAGATCCGGATAGTCGTCGGTACCGGCGGTGAGTTCGGCCGAAATGCTGCTGTCCCAGAACTTAAAATCGGGCAGATAGATATCCACTACTCCATCCAGCATGGATAGAATCTCCAGCCGTTCCCAGCCGCAAGTGTTGTAAACTATGGGTAAACGGAGGCCGCGTTCAGAAGCTGTGTTCAGGGCCTTAAGAATAAACGCCGAATAGTGGGTGGGCGTAACTAAGTTGATGTTATGACAACCGGCCTGCTGCAATTGCAGCATCATACCGGCCATCTCCCGGATACCACGCTCATGTCCGCGTCCCAGATGACTGATTTCATAATTCTGGCAGAATACACACTGCAGGCTGCAATGAGTCAGAAAAATGGTGCCCGAACCTCCCCTGCCTACCAGCGGTCGCTCCTCACCAAAATGTGGCATGGCTGATGATATGAACAACTGTGTGCCCGGCGAACGGCAGAAACCGGTCTGCCCGCGGTGCCGGTTCGCCCCGCACTCCCTTGGGCACAGTTGGCAGCTTCTCATGATTTCCCAGAGGGCATCGGCTCTATCGGCAAGTTCACCAGATTCCTGAAGGGGAACATAGCCCGGCACGAAATCATCATCAAAAAGCTTTGTGCTTTCTGAACCGGATTTAGCATCATCTTCACTGTTTCTTGCTAAGGCTGTACCGGCAGCAAG
>RECI01000319.1 GCA_007694095.1 Balneolaceae bacterium
TGAGGCGCAGCGTCAGGATACCGTTCATAAAGTGATTATAATGATAGAAATGGGAGATTTGAGAGAAGGTGTGATGCGGGATGACCTGATCAACTTTTATGAAAAAGTATTCCGCTTGCCCGGCATCGAAGTTGTAGGGCTTGGTACAAATCTGAATTGCCTGCACGGCGTGATGCCGGATAGTGACAAACTGATACAGCTCTCCCTCTACAAACAAATTATAGAACTCAGGTTTAAAAAAGAAATCCCGCTTGTATCGGGAGGCACTACAGTTACCATTCCGTTACTGCTGCGTGGACAGTTACCTACTGGTGTAAATCATTTCAGAGTTGGAGAAGCACTGTTTTTCGGTAAAAATCTTATCACTGACGGTGTGATTGATGGCATGAGCGACGGTGTTTTGGAACTGTACAGCCAGATTATTGAGCTATCCGAGAAACCTGTTGTTCCTATGGGAGAACTTGGCGTGAACCCGCAGGGAAAAACGGTTGAAATATCTGAGAAGGATATCGGAAAAACATCACTCAGAGCCATCCTCGATATTGGCGTGCTCGACATTCAGCCAAATTACCTGGTTCCTGTCGATGATCACATTACGATCACGGATGCAAGCAGCGATATGCTGATACTGGATATGGGATCAAACCCTGACAGATATAAAGTGGGAGACATGGTTCGATTCAAATTAAAATATATGGGAGCACTCGGTCTGATGAATTCATATTATATTGAAAAAAGGATAGCAGATTAGCCCGGAATTCTCTTGGGGAGAAGTCCGGGTTAGGAGCATCAACATGATCAAAGTGCAAAATATGGCTTATTTCAGGAAGTCTTTATATCCCGTTATGAACTTCCCTGCAGAAATGAAACATTTCAAAAATATTAATGGTGAAGACCTTCCATTTCTTGCAGATTTTGTAGCATCCGGAAACTGGGGATGGGGCGGATATCTCGATAAACGAGAAAATATGTATGTTGCTCCGCATTTTCATAGCCTTAGGAAAATTCATGTGGGCATGGATATATGGGCACCCGTTGGCGAGCCTGTATTTGCTCCTTTGCCCGGAGTTGTATCATATACGGCAAATCATAACCGAAATGGAGATTACGGTGCCACTGTGGTTATCAAACACATATCATCAAATGATGACTTATTTGTACTTTATGCTCACCTATCAAAAAAATCATTGCAGATGAGCAAACCTGGAAAAAAAGTTGAATCTGGTGACCTTATTGGCTGGATCGGCAATGATAAAGAAAACGGTAACTGGCCTCCCCATTTACATCTGCAAATCAGTACGCAAGATCCAGGTTCAGCTGACATGCCAGGAGTGGTTTCGGAAAAAGAGCTGAATAAGGCATTAAAACAATTCCCTGATCCACGTATTTTGCTGGAAAAATTTTTGGGGAAATAATCATTCCACTTATGAACTACCCGGAACTTGTCCGGCTTAGAAAAGAACTGCATCAACATCCTGAATTATCTGGACAGGAAAAACGGACTGCTGACCGGATTAGCCGCCAACTGCGAGCATTCAATCCGGATCACCTGATGGAAAATCTCGGTGGTTTTGGTGTGGCAGCTATTTTTAATCCGGTAAATGGCAACTTTGATAAAACCATCCTATTCCGGGCAGAACTGGATGCCCTCCCGTTACATGAAGTTGCGGATCTGCCTCACAACTCTAAAAATAACGGAGTAATGCACGCCTGCGGCCATGATGGACACATGGCCATATTAATTGGACTTGCAAAAAAGATCAGTAATAAACCATTCACCGGTAAAAGATATATCCTGCTGTTTCAGCCTTCTGAAGAGACCGGCCGGGGTGCCGGTCAACTATTAGATGATGATCGCTTTTCAAACCTCGACATTGATTGCGGATATGCTCTTCATAACCTTCCCGGTTTCCGCGAAAATACGGTTTTTGTGAAATACGGCACATTTGCCTGTGCTTCTGCGGGATTTGAAATTGCCTTCAAGGGGAAGGCGAGTCATGCAGCGTACCCGGAACAGGGTGTTAATCCTGCACTGACAGTTGCAGAATTTATTCGGGAAATCAGCCACGAACTGGCCCATTTTTTTGAAAATGATTCGGCTGGCAAGTATACATTCACATTTATTAAAATGGGCGAACCCGCCTTTGGTATGAGCCCGGGTGAGGCAAAAGTAGGGATTACAGTCAGGGCATCCACAGATGGAAAGCTGAGAGAGGCTTTTAAGCTGGCAGAATCAGCGGTTATGCGATCCGAAAAGCAATTTGATGGTATTATTTCATTATCACAAAAAGAGCCTTTCTCCGCTGTCATCAATCATCAGGATGGAGTGGATAAGGTGAAAAAAGCCACTCAGGAATCAGGTTTACAAATGGAAGAGCTAACTGATCCGCTGCCCTGGAGTGAAGATTTTGGCGAGTTCGGAAAGAAATTTCCGGTTACACTTTTTGGTATTGGAGCCGGAGTGAACAGTTCCCCGTTACACTCTGAAACGTATGATTTCAATGACAGGCTGATTGAAACCGGGGTTAAAATTTTTGAAAAATTAATGGACATTGAATGAATCAATCAGGTGAATCACTGAAAATTTTATGAAAACCCAATTTCTTCAGCCATCAACCATTGAACTGAATGCACGGGCGCTGCAAAACAATATCCGTTTTCTGAAGAGAGTGGCCGGTGAATATGTCAAGGTTTCTTCTGTGATAAAAGGAAATGCATACGGACATGGAATTTCATCTTTTCTTCCTATCGCTGAAAAAGCCGGAATGGATCATTTCTCAGTCTTTAGCGCGAATGAAGCACTTATTGCAATCAGGCATAAAAGAAATCGAGACACCCGCATAATGATCATGGGAATGGTGCGGGATGAAGAGTTGGAATGGGCAATCGAAAATGGAGTTGAATTTTATGTGTTTGAAGAATCCCGTTTACAAACAGCATCCCGGGTTGCAAAAAAAATGGACAAAAAGGCTTTGATCCATCTACAGATTGAAACAGGAATGAACCGAACAGGCTTTGAGGAAGAAAATTGGGAAAAAACATTCAAAAAAGTAAAAACTGATCAAAACTGTTTATCCCTGGAAGGGATATGTACACATTACGCCGGGGCAGAGTCGGCTGCAAACTACTTCAGGATAGTAAACCAGGATAAACAGTTTCAGAAAGCGAGAGGACTTGCTGAAAAGATTTTCGGTGAAAAGCAGATTTCTCATGCATCCAGTTCTGCCGCTTTCCTCACATTACCCGATAAACATTACGATATGGTACGAATCGGTATTGCACAGTACGGGTTTTGGCCCAGCCGGGAAACATTTATACATTATATCAAATCGGAAAACCTGGAAGAGGGGTATGATCCTCTTCAGCGTGTTTTGACCTGGAAAAGTGAAATTATGAGTATTAAAAAAGTAAAAAGCGGTGAATTTATCGGATATGGAAACGTATATCTTGCCGGCCATAATATGACTATTGCAACTGTTCCAATTGGTTACACTCACGGGTTTGGAAGAAATCTCACAAATACCGGGTATGTACTGGTTAATGGTAAACGATGTGGAGTGGTTGGCCTTGTAAATATGAATATGATTACCATCAATATTTCTCATCTCGGAAATGTTAAAAAAGGTGATGAGGTAGTTTTGATCGGAAAACAGGGAAATGATGAGATTACCATTGCTTCCTTCGGTGAAATGACCAACAATCTTAATTATGAAGTACTGACAAGGCTTCCGGGGTCTATTCCAAGGATTTGTGTCGGATGCGGTTGAACGGTTTTGTTTCCGTTGAAGTTGATTTTCTTATTTCCATCATCAATTCGACTTGTGAGCCATGAAACGAGCACTTACTTTCGTCATAATCTTTCACTGTTTTTGCAGCCTTAAAGCGCAATATCTGCAGATCGGCCATGACGAATACCTGGATGCCATCGGGTTTGAAGATGAAGGGATCGTAATGAGAAGTATACTGAATGCCGGTTTAAAGGATCGTTTCCCCGATCAGGATGTAGAATTTTATAATCAACGTTCATCCTTTTTTTCTATGGTGCTGCTGCTGAGTGGTGTGATGCCTTTTCACATTTATCCACTTGAGGAAAATGGAATAGATATTATCCATGCAATAACCGCGGATATAAGGCCATTCAGCGAACAATCGCTGCTCGCAGATATTGCCGTTTTAGCCGAAGTTATAAACATTGAAACCGGGAAACCGGATGATGACGGGTTCGACGTAACCGTAACAATAAAAGCCGAACAATTCCTGAAAGGAAATGCACCTGCAGATACATTGTATATAAGACAACGGAATTTATCCCGGCTATCTGATAGCACTACTCGTCCTGAAACCGGCAACACCTACTTATTTTTACTTTCCAGCGGCATCTATCTTTATCAATCGGCGAGCTATATATTTCGTGAAACCGGCGAAGCAGAAGTGAGGCGCCCATACATTGGCAGAGAAAATACGTTTGTTATTTACAGAATTTACCCATTCAGAAACGGCCGTTTGCAATTCTCAAACCAGGATTTTGAAGCGGCAAAACGTGATCTGAGAATGACCGACCGGATATTGAAACGGTAATGTTATACGAATCCACTTTATTTCCTGTTCAAGGATAGCGCAAGTATCTTGCCTGTCCCTGCGGGGCTTGTGCTCCACTCCCCTGCTCAATGATAGCGCAAGCATCTTGCTTGTGCTCCCTGCTATGGTACCGCACCACTGCAAGTCTCATCTTTTGCACCCCGATTAGTTTTTACGGGGCAGAGGGGAGTTATTTGCGGCACTTTTCATTCGGCAATTTATTTATCCCACATCAAGCAATAGACGAAAAAGACTTCCGAAGTCTCTCTACATTTTTTAGAATTTCGATCTTTTAATCTTTATGGTGGTCTTTCACAACTCCGAAAGACTTCGGAAGTTTATCGCTTAATCCCAGATATATTTCAGTTTGTTTCACCCTCTGAAAATAAAAAGGCTCGACTGTATCTTAACAATCGAGCCTTTAAATTTAGTGGCGGGGGTAGGATTCGAACCTACGACCTTCGGGTTATGAGCCCGACGAGC
>RECI01000061.1 GCA_007694095.1 Balneolaceae bacterium
CGGGCTTCGCGAAATTCCGAACCGGTAATACTGCGCGAAATTTCCTGATAACGCTCAGGCTTACGAAGTACCTGTGCATCCGGGTGGTATTGGTCCATAATATTAATAAACGTATCCGGCGATACCTCCTCAGCCAGGAACCGGAAAATCTCTTCAGCCCCGGCAACACGGTTTGGCATCACCAGGTGACGGATCATCAATCCGCGCAAGGCCAGACCATTTTCGTCGAATTTCAGGTCCCCCACCTGCTTATGCATCTCAATTACGGCAGCACGCGCCACTTCCGGGTAGGTGCTTTCAGTCATATAGAAACGGGACAGTTCAGGGTCCCAGAATTTGAAATCGGGCATATAAATGTCCACAATGCCCTCCATAAGTTTGAGAGAATGCAGCGAGTCGTACGCGCTGGTGTTGTATACGATAGGAAGCCTCAGCCCTTTTTCGATGGCAGGCAGGATGGCCTCCAAAACTTGCGGAACTACATGTTCGGGTGTCACAAAGTTGATATTATGGCATCCCCTCTCCTGCAGGCTGAGCATCATTTCACAAATTTCCCCGGCAGTTACTTCCCTTCCCGCCCCAGCCCAGGAGATTTCGTGGTTTTGGCAAAACACACATTTGAGGTTACAGAACGAAAAAAAGATAGTTCCTGATCCGTTCCAGCCACGCAGGCAGTCCTCTTCTCCGAAATGGGGAAAATAGCTGCTTACCCATGCATGCCTGCCGGTGCGGCATTTACCGTGTTCATCTTCGATCCGGTTTACATGGCAGTCGCGCGGACATACGGTGCAATCTTTCAGAATGCCAAGTGCTTCCTCAATTCGCTCTTTGAAAACTGAGCGGTTCTCTTCATAAAGCTTCAAGTAAGCCGGCGTGAACGATTCCCGCGGGATGAGCCATTTTTCTTCGGTTAGGTATGACGGACGATTTGAGAACATGGGTGTATTCATTGTGTAATTCTCACACTATTTCAACAATCAAAAGTAGAATCTTATTGTTTATGGACGTAATACCGGGAATTTTTATAACCAAATCATCCCAGTTCTTCCCGGTATTTCAAATAATCCCCGGAATAAATCCTTACTCTCCCGTTAACCTTCCAGTTATAAAGATAGGCCCATGCCGCCTTTTTTTCACCATTTATAAGTGTAACCAAGACTTTTTTTCTTTCATATTCCTGCGGGTGCGGGTAGTCTTCGGAACTCTCTTCATAGTTATCCAGGATGGCGAAAAGCACTTCTCGATTTTTGATGATGTACACTTCACCATAAACCAAATCATCCGGATCTTTCGACAAAATTACACCGGGATAGCCATCTATTTCATAGAGTTTTCCCCTCAGTGAAGCTGGTGATAGCAGGCTGGCATGCTCTTCAAGCACATTCCGAACCGGGTTTGCAAATCCCCGCCGGAGGGTTCCATAAACAAAGAGGAGTTCGTTTCGATTCATTTTTTATAGAATCTCCTGGAATTCAATAATTTTAAAAAAGATACTTTCTATCTTTAATGTTCATATAAACCTGGTCTCACTGAGGATTTGTTCTCTTAATTGCTTTTTTAAAGCATTTCGAGTTACCAAATCAACCGGGCGATTAAGTTCTTTTTCAAGAAACATTTTAAGCTCAATAAAACCCCAGCCTAATGGCTTTTTCAAGTCAACTAAAATGTCGATATCGCTCTCTTCACTTTCAGATTGGTAAGCATAAGAACCAAAATAGCCAATCTGTTCAACAAAAAATTTTCGGGCTAAGAGCGGTTTCAATTCTCTGAGTTTTTTTTTCAATATCGAAAGATCCGGAATTCATGGCACCTGGTATAAAGGTTGCTTTTATAAAGTTTAAATAAAATTGCAGGCTGGTACAAGCTATGGAAGAAGTTAAACCAAATTACTAATAAAATTTTTCGCTATATAATAGTGATTGTAAAAGGTGATCCATTGTCTAAAAGTGTTCTCTACAGATCATGGCTTTGAATGACATCATTATCCAAAAATAATAATTAGAAGGAAAGACTTCCGAAGTCTATCGCTTAATCCCGAATTATGTAGTCACAACGACTCTGCGCTTTTTCATGTTCCTCCTCTGCGCCGTTGCACCGTTGCGTGAATTTAACACCCCAATTTTTTATCATTGAATCTGAAATTATCTGCAATACTCCTTATACAAAACCCACCACCCATGAAATCACAAATCACCCATTCCATCTCACGAAGAAATTTTCTTAAAACAACAGGCACCGTTCTGGCAGCATCTGGCATCGGATTTCCTGCTATTATCCTGCCGCGAAGAAAAGATAAACTGGGTGTTGCTTTGGTTGGCCTGGGTAATTATAGCCGTGGCCGGCTGGCGCCGGGATTGCAGCTCACCGAACATTGTGAATTGAAAGGAATTGTGACGGGTTCGCCTCATAAAATCCCTGAATGGCAAGAGCAGTACGGCATTCCCGACCGCAATGTCTACAATTACCAGAATATGCACGATGTGGCCAATAATGACGATATCGACATCATCTACATCGTGCTGCCAACCGGGCTTCATGCACAGTACTCCATCATTGGGGCAGAAGCGGGCAAACATGTGTGGTGCGAGAAACCGATGGCGATGGATGTGGATGAATGTCAGGCCATTATTGATGCGGCCAATGCGAACCGGGTTCAGCTTACCATCGGTTACCGGATGCAGCATGAACCCAATACGCGGGAAATTATCCGTTATGGCCGGGAAAAGACCTACGGCGCCGTGACCGAAGTGCGGACCGGCGCGGGTTACCGGGGCAGCCATCCTACGGGCAACTGGAGGCGGAATCCCGATCTGGGCGGCGGTGCATTGTACGACATGGGTGTGTATCCTGTGAACGCGGCAAGATATGCCACCGGATTGGAAGGGATCTCAGTGCGCGGAAAGCAATGGTCGGAGCGAAAGGATATCTATGCATTTGTGGATGAATTTACCGAGTTTGAAATTCAGTTTCCTGATGGCGTTAAGGCCTTTGGTGAAACCGCATTCGGCAAATCGAGCAACTACCTTGATATTACAGCCACTGACGGCTGGTACCGGCTGAGGCCGTTTCAATCGTACACCGGTGTTCAGGGTGAAACCAGTGGCGGCACCATTCTGCCGCCCGACACCCATCACATCCAGGCCCGCCAGATGGACAACGACGCCCTGGCCATCAAAGAAAATACCCCGCCGGTAGCCCCCGGCGAGGATGGGCTGGAAGATGTGCGAATTATCAATGCCATCCAGGAAAGTTCGAGAAGAGGTGTGGAGTGGATTGAGTTGTGATGGAAGAGGTGAGTTATTGAGTGTTTAGTTTTGAGTTTTGAGTGTTTAGTTGTTGAAAAATTTGGGTTAACACGGAATAAATAACAGGGATTGATATAGTGGCAAGGTTTTTCCAAATTTCCATGGTATTCTAAAATTGATTGTCCAATTTTAAGTAATTTTTGGGATGGATTTTGGTCAGCTTCACTTATTCAGCCAGACGAGCGATATGCTGGCTGAGGGTTATGAAAAACTTTCTGTGCTCAGATTCGAAGAGGCCGAAACGGTTTTCCAACAGATAAAAAAATCGTTTGCTGATCCTGATAAAGATGTGGAGAATGCCATCTTATTCACCAGGCACTGGAAAGATGTATTCAGCCTACTTGATGATATCCCGGATTCCGAAAAAATTTTTTATCTGTTCGATCGGATAAATCGCTTTGAGTTTTCACAAGAATGGGGCAATCAAAAACTAAGGAGTTCTCTGATCAACTACCTTATCGGGCTTATGAAGGAACATGGCCGATTTTATATAGACCATGAGACCGCCCTGTCTGACTTATACCTGCAGATTGGCAAGCAACAACTGGCTGAACGTTCATTAACTGCACATTTAAACTCCGACCCATCAGATACTCCCGCCCGGTTCCGCCTTGCTCAGCTCCAGTGGAAACAAAAACTGAAGGGAGCAGCACTCCAGAATTACACACTCGGCTTGCTGCTGAATCCGGATACGGCGCCAATTAACTATCTTGAATGCGATAAGACGCGAGAACTTATCCAAAAACATGGCCCTGCAATGACTCCTGCCTATGGATGGATTGCCGGAATCCTGCCGCTGAAGAATATTCCTTATGAACAATCAGCAGTGAGTGAAAGTCATAGCAGTGCACTTGAATGCTATCGCCTGATAAGGGTAGCAGAAAAGGCCTCGAAAAAACAGGATATGGAGGCAACTGTAAATCACAGAAAAGCCCTCAAAACGGGCTGGCCAGAACTCTACGATGAATATTACGCATTAATCTCCAAGAGAATCCAGCCATCTTTTTATTGACCCTTAAAATTATTGAGATGATCCCAGGTCAACACGTCCGATCACTACCCTGACATGATAGATTCTTCGTGTCCTGGCGTATTCGTGGCTCCAGGGCGACCTTCACCCATCTATACATAAATAAACAAAGGCTGAAAATAAGGGCTTCTTCAACGGAAACACTTTACAATTATACTCTTTTAAATTCCTTCCACTCAGATTTCGGATGAATGTTCAGGTAAAATTTGTTTCATCAAATGTCATTTAATCTATAGATTCATAAAGGGATTATATGACTATTCATCAACTTAAGATATGCGTGTCTGTTTAAATGGTATTTAAATAATACGTATTATAGCAGAGAAAATTTAAATTCTTCGTTCATACTTAGATACAGTAACATGAAACTATATATTAAATATATGGTTAGCCTGCGATGCAAGATGTTCGTTAAAGATGAGTTGCAAAAACTCGGACTGAATCATGCTTCTGTGGACCTTGGTATGGTTGAGATTCTGGATGATATTAATGAAGAACAGATGGAACTATTCGGAATGAACCTCATGAAGGGTGGCCTGGAATTACTGGACAATAAGAAACAGATCCTGGTTGAAAAAATTAAGAATGTCATTGTTGAGATGGTTCATTACACAGATGAAATTCCCAATGTTAACGATTCCGATTACATCAGTGAAAAGCTTGGTTACGATTATACATACCTCTCAAATACCTTTTCGGAAGTGAAAGGAACAACCA
>RECI01000196.1 GCA_007694095.1 Balneolaceae bacterium
GAAAGGACAGGCATACGAGATGTCGGCACATATGCCTCTGGCTATCATGTGGCCGGACGGTTTAAATGAACCAGGCCGGATCGTGGATGATTTTGTAAGTTTTGCTGATTTTGCTCCCACTTTTATTGAATTAGCCGGTTTGAATTGGGACGAAACCGGCATGCACCCAACGGTTGGCCAAAGCCTGACCGATATTCTTTACTCCGGTTTCGGCGGACATGTAAATCCGGAACGCGATCATGTTTTACTGGGTAAGGAGCGGCATGATATCGGGCGTCCGTATGACTGGGGGTATCCGATTCGCGGAATTATCCGGGGGGATATGCTCTATGTGCGTAACTTTGAACACACCCGCTGGCCGGCCGGAAACCCTGAAACAGGGTATCTGAATACCGATGGGAGCCCGACAAAAACATTCATCCTGGATAACAGAACCACTCCGGGCATGCATCATTACTGGCAATGGAATTTCGGTAAAAGGCCGGCTGAAGAGCTCTATAACATCGCTCAAGATCCCGGTTGTATTCACAACCTCGCCGATGATCCGGCATACAGGGATATAGCAACTAAGCTCAAAACAGAGCTTTTTGAAAAACTCAAAGAACAGGGAGATCCAAGAATGTTTGGGCGTGGTTATATCTTTGATGCTTATCCGTATAGTAATCAGCAGCATACCAATTTTTATCAGCGCTACTTTATCGAAGGTGAAAAAATTGAAACAGGGTGGGTCAGCCCATCAGATTATGAAAAAGATCCACTGCCGGAACAAAGTCAGTAATTCTCATAGATTTGTTTACATTATGTGATGATATGACGAACCGAAAAACCATATTACCAATAATAAATACAATGTTTCAATTTCAGAGATCATTCTATTTTTTGTTCATCACTTTCATCTGTTTTCAGGCAGGAACAGTTGCATATGCAATTGATCAGCCCGAAGCCGACCGTCCCAACATTCTCTGGATTTCTACCGAAGATCACAACCCGGCAATTGGAGCATACGGGGATGATTACGCCCATACACCAAATATTGACCGGCTGGCAGAGGAGGGTATTTTGTACCGCAACGCATTTGTTTCCTCCCCCATCTGTTCACCGGCGCGTTCGGCCATTATTACCGGAATGCACGCTACCTCTCTTGGCACACAAAATCTTCGCTCCGAAATCGATATCCCGGACTTTATCAAAACCCTTCCTGAAGTGTTGATGGAGCACGGATATTACACTACAAACAATGTTAAGACGGACTACAACTTCGATCCAACCAGCCGGTGGCATGAATCGAGTGATACCGCTCACTGGAGAAACAGGCCTTCTGCCGGTCAGCCTTTCTTTTCAGTGTTTAATATTATGACTCCCCACGAGATGCCTGCCAACGTGTATGATGATCACTATTTTGAACGTCTTGAAGAACGCAGAAATCCCGATGAAGCCGTTCTTCCGCCCTTCTTCCCCGACACACCTGAAATGCGTAACATCTGGGCCCGGTATTACGACCTGATTTCTGCCACCGACCTGGAAATGCAGGACATCCTCGACCAGCTCGATGAAGACGGACTGGCAGATGACACCATTGTCTTTTTCTGGTCCGATCACGGCTTCGGCCTTCCGAGATACAAACGCTGGCTCTATACCACCGGGCTTGAAGCGGCTCTCATCATCCGGATTCCCCCGAAATACCGGCACCTGGCGGGCCTGCCTCCGGGAAGTGAGTCGGAAGAACTAATAACATTCATTGACCTGGCGCCAACCGTTCTGAGCCTTGCCGGCATCGAGACACCCGGGTATATGGAAGGTCAGCCATTTCTCGGCCCATATAAAGCAAAGCCGAGAACCCATTTTGCAGCCCACCGGGACCGCGCCGATGATGTGTATGACATGGCCCGTGCCGTGCGAACCCATCGTTATATGTACATACGGAATTATATGCCTCATCTGCCGTATATCCAGGATGCACTGATCTTTGGTGAACACAAAAGAAGTTCGGTGGAACTCGACAGGGCGCGTGCCGAAGGATTGCTTCCAATACATGGTGAGGCAATGTACCGCCCGCGGGAGCCTGAAGAGCTTTATGATGTAAAAGCCGATCCTTTTGAACTGAATAATCTTGCCGGCCATCCCGAATACAGCTTTGTACTTGAAGAGATGAGATCGCTGTTGAATAACTGGATCCTGGAAACACGGGATACAGGGTTTCTGCAGGAAGGGGAAATGATGCTCCGTGCAGAGGGTTCAACACCCTACGAAATGGTCAACGATCCGAAGCAGTATGACCTTCCCCGTATTCAAGCGGCGGCTGAACTGGTTGGTGACCGGTCGGTACCGGTTTCAACACTTGCCGGTATGCTGGATGATGAAGACAGTGGTGTACGTTACTGGGCACTGGAAGCACTTCTGGCCCGTGTGAATGATGATTCCTGGAAAGCAGTGAACCGAATACGTGAAGCAATGCAGGACGAGTCCCCAAGTGTCCAGATCAAGGCTGCGGAGACCTTGTGTATGCTGGGCTGGTGTGGTGAGGCGCTGGAGGTGCTGTCGTCATGGCTGGAGGACGAAAGGGGCTGGCTGGCACTTCAGGCTGCTATCAGTGTGCGTCAATTGGGTAAACGGGCTGAACCGATGCTTGATCAGATTCATCTGGTCCGGCAAGAAAATTCCGGAAATATCGGCGCTCAATATGCAGGGAATACAGGCTATGGAGGCTACCGGGATTCATTTTATTCCATGTTTATCGGTTTTGCGATGGATCAGGTAATTTTGCTTTTTGATGAAGGGCCAGGACCATAATCTGTCTGTTTTTGCTGTAATTGCAGAAGATTGCTAACCTGAATCATATGCAAACCGATGGCTGCAATTTGATGAATAAAGTGTGTCATCGTAAACAATCGGGTCAATACATGTCTGTGTTGCAGTTTTTTGTCCTGGTTTCATCTGTTTTGGATAATCGTTAGTACGCCTTTCCCGATATTTCTGTCGGGGTTCAAAAAGTGAGCCTGTTTATCGTGGTTTGGTATGAAAACCCTTACTATCATTAAGAAAAATAGCCTGGTCATTATTTTTTCCTGATGAACAGCTTCTCCATCAGATTCACGATATTTTCATTAAATTGCTGCTATTCATTTCCCTGATTTATCAAAATAAGCCTATTCATGTCAAGCTGATATGAATTTTGTCCATGCTTGTTAATTAAGATATTTTGAGTTAAATCATTTCATGAATATCAGGCTTGAAACACTCACAGTAAAAATTTCACTTTTGTTATTATGTATGATGAAAAAGATTTAAAAACCATTCTATCAAGGGCTATTCAGATTCAAACACAAAATGAAGGGAGTGGCTCACTTTCAGGGTCAATTGAAAAACTATCCCTCAGTGAAATAGAAGAAATCGCCAGGGAGTCCGGTTTATCGCCCGATTATGTGAGAGAAGCGGCCATTGAACTGGAGGGAGTTCCGATAGAAAAACCATTCTTTTTAGACACCGATAAAAGTGATGAAATTGAGTTGCTTGGTTATGCTAAAGGGGCAATTAACCAGAAAAGCTGGGCAGAATTACGTTCCGTTATCGAAGAAGATTTTAAAAGTTCAGGAGTTGTAAGAAGATATTCGGACGGAATCCAGTGGACAGTGAAACCTGCCGGTATTTTTAAAATGTTCAAGCCCATGAACTCAACAAGTGTGGAGTTACAATACTCGGGATTCAGAACGGTCATCCGAATCAAAAAGAAATTGAAGTTATACCGCAGAATCTTGTATCCGGCATACGCTTTTCTGGCAGGATCAATGATGATATTCGCTATTTTACTGGCATCAGGCAATACAACTACAATTTTCGGAATTGCCGCATGTTTGGGTGTCTCGAAATTATTTTTCAACTGGGCAAACCTCGTAAAAGAAAAATCCAGGTCAAATCTGCAAGACACCTTGTCGCAACTTCAAACCATTATTAATCGAAAACACAAAGCCAATGAGCAGGATATCACAATCAACGGAATAGATATCGAAGGCGGTCCGTCAGTCTCCAATACCTATAATAATGATCAAATAGTGAAAAAATCTGTCATTAATAGCCCCTAATTTTGCCCCAAAAACTCCCCCTTTTTTAAAGGGGGCTGGGGGAATTTCAGGAAATATAACATCCCTTGTCGAGGGGTTTAGGAAAGAATGTGGTAAAAATTGAGCAAAAAACTGCCTTCACTTATTCTGTTCATCGGTTTGTCTGTTCGTCTGTTCGTCTGTTCGTCTGTTTTTTTGGGGTATGTCCTTTCGTAAAACACACTTTCCACTAATCTGTCACCATCAGAATGAATTACTATTGCATTCTGTCCAACTGCTTTTTAAAAAAATCTTTTGAACCATTGATTTTGTTTTTTATAGTTTGCAACACAATACAGCATTAAACCTTGAATAACTTTTATGGTAGTTCTGCTTACACTTGTTTTCATCTTTATCAATATCTCTGCCCCGGTCTGGCAGCAAACCGACCGTCCCAACATCCTGTGGCTCACAACCGAAGATCACGGACCACACCTCGGAGCCTATGGAGATGATTACGCACATACTCCAGGCATTGATTCATTTGCTGAGAAAAGTTTCAGGTACGATATAGCATGGTCTGACGCACCGGTCTGTGCACCCGCACGCACGGCCATCATTACCGGGGTTTACCCGACAAGCATGGGAGCAGAACACATGCGCAGTGATGTTAAATTACCCGAATTTATCAGGAAATATCCCGCACTATTGCGCGATGCGGGATATTATACCACCAACAATTCCAAAACCGATTACAATGTGACAGGATATGAGGATGTGTGGGATGAATCTTCTCCGCAGGCACATTACAGGAACAGGCAGGAAGGCCAGCCATTTTTTGCAGTCTTCAATTTTATGGAAAGCCATGAAAGCCGTATCCGGAACAGGACAGAACTCCCTTTCCATGATCCGGATGAGGCACCGGTACCCCCCTATCATCCCGACACACCTGAAGTGCGCCGCGATTGGGCCGAATATTACAACAGCATTTATGAAGCCGACAAACGGGTTCAGGCAATTCTTGATGAACTCGAAGAAAATGGCCTTGCAGATGATACCATCATTTTCTTTTATGCCGACCATGGAAGCGGTATGCCGGGACATAAACGCTGGCCGAATAACAGGGGGCTGCACGTTCCGCTGATTGTTCATGTTCCTGAGAAATATTTGCACCTGGCTCCGCAGGATTATGTGGCGGGTGGCTTTACCCGCCGGCCTGTTGCATTTGTAGACCTTGCCCCTACATTGCTCAGTATTATCGGTATTAAACCTCCTGATTGGATGCAGGGACGTGCATTTATGGGCCATTACGAAAGCAAACCACGAGAGTACCTCTTCGGTTTTCGCGGAAGAATGGATGAGCGTTACGATATGATACGATCGGTTCGCAATGACAGGTATGTTTATATCCGTAATTATATGCCTCATCTCATATACGGGCAGTATATCGAATATATGTGGATTACAGAAACAACCGGTGTTTGGGAGAAAATGTATCAGAAGAGCATGTTAAATCAAACACAATCATACTTTTGGCAACCTAAGCCAGAGGAAGAGCTTTACGACCTTTTCAGCGATCCGCACGAAATTGATAATCTGGCTAATCGTAATGAGTACCGTCATACTCTTCATGAACTTCGATCGGCGCTAAATAAACATCTGCTTGAGACAAGGGATACCGGTTTCCTGCATGAAGCAGAACTTCATCTTCGGGCAAAAGAACACGATCTTACAATATACGAATTGGCAAGTGACAACGAGATTTATCCGATTGAACGGATCATTGAATTTGCAGAAACAGCAGCAAGCCGCAATATGGGAACCATGCCTTATATCATGAACGGCTTAAAAGATCCTGATGCAGCCATAAGATACTGGTCCGTTTTGGGCGTATTGATACGGGGAGAGAGAGCCTATGAAGTCACTTCAGATCTGATAAAATCAGTTTTATATGATGAAAATCCGATTGTGCGAATTGCAGCGGCAAAAACCCTCGTGGAGTTTGGTTCAGAAGCGGATATCCGAAATGCGCTTGCAGTTCTGCTTGACCTGGCTCCGGCTGATAAAGTTAACGCCTTTGCAAGCATTGCCGTGCTAAATATACTTTCGGAAATGGATGAAGCGTATCATGATCAAATCCTGCCGATTATACAAAACATGGAGGTAATCGACCATACCTTGCCAAACAGACCAAATGATTATGTTTTTCGTATAGTAGAAAGTATACTTGGCAAACACGACTGATCTTTCAATTTAATCCGCGGGAAACGTTAACCGTTACTTACCGTTAACCGGAAATCACAGACAGGCTGATCCGCATCACTAAAGAACATGCATCGAACTGTTTGCATTGATTTCCTTTAAACGCGGCGAAACCAGTATAACATCTCTTTTAAGCCGGGTTCTTTTCCTACCATCATGATCGCAGTTGAGAAAATACGGCCGGCTGCTATTCGAAACAGGTGAACGGTAATCATTAGCAATAAAATCGCCAATACAGGCTCCCACCAGGCTACATGGGTCATTACCATTCTTGCCGGCAGTACAGCATAGGAAGTAAAGGGAATGATTCCCAATACCGTAATCGGAACAGAATCGGGATTGATAAGCACAAAAAAAGCGAGCATTACCGGATAGATCGGCATTGTCATCCATCCGGTTTTTTGTGACGTGTTGGGATCATCAATCGTTGCAGCAATAGCAGCATAGAAAGAGTTCCACATCAGTATTCCAAGCAAAACGATCAGAATAAACGTGATCAGAAAAACGGGATTGATCTGGGTGAGTGCGGATCCGATTGGAATACCAAACTGCATTAGCAGAAATGCTCCGGCTATTCCCATCGAACCGTAAAACAATATGTATATCATTCCGATTCCGGAAATTCCCAGAATCTTTCCATCGATCCATGCCTGCGGGCGTATAGCACTGATCACCTGCTCTGTAATGCGTTGCTGTTTTTCGGCAGTAATTGCTGTAAATTGATAAGCAAAACCCATAAATACAGCCATCAGTACAAGAAAAATTGCAATTCCGGCTACAATCTTGTCCGCAGCCGCAGATGTACCGGCTTTATCAAATTCACGGCTGAGCCCAATTCCAGCCTGCAACGCTGAAATCCACTCGGGGTCAACTCCGGATCCCGCAATTTTTTCATCCCTTCGAAGTTCATTTAAAAATTGCTCCAGAATAAAGATCCATGCGCGATCACTGGGAACCCGGATTGAAGCATCGTCTGCAGAATGTATGGTCAAAATCGCACTGATAGTTCCTTGTGTCAGCTTCTGTCCCAGCGTGTCCGGGTCTGTTGCCGTATGGTCAATAAAATTCAGGTCACTATGCTCAAATGACGAAGGATCAAATAATCCGTAGTTTGCAACCGCAATGTCAGGTGGTGTAAATGTGTCTGATGCCAGCCAGTAACCGATCACACCGCCTATCAAGCCAAAAAACATAAAAAAGAGAAGGCCTTTAATCAAATCCATCCATTTAAAAAAACGGTTGAATTCCCACTTCGTTACTTCCCATACAATTTTTAAGTCGTTATTCATCAACATGCCCTCTATTTTTAAAACTGTGAATAAAGATCTCATGCAGATTTGTTTCAGCGGTTTTGAGGTCGTTGATTGTACCTGCAAGTGCCAGACCGCTGAGGATACCATTAAGCACAACTCCTTCATTCAGATAGACCTCCCATTCACCTTCTCCAATCACTTGATACCCGGAAATGCCTTGAATGGCACCTAATTGGCCACTGTTTACATCACCTTCGTATTTTACGACAATTTTTTGTCCGGATATTATCGTTTGCCTGATCTCTTCAAGTGTTCCACTCACCAGTTCTTTTCCGTCACTGATCAGCAAAATACGGTCGGCAATCCGTTCTACAAGCTGCATTTGGTGAGCACTTAGCAGTATGGTCATACCGCTTTGCCGAAGTTCCCGGATACAATCAGAAATAAATTCCTGATTAATCGGATCAAAACCGCTGAATGGTTCATCAAGTACTACAAAATCGGGTTCATGCAAAATCGAAGAGATGAATTGTACTTTTTGCTGATTCCCTTTGGAGAGAGCAGATATTTTATCGTTCATCCTTTCTTTCAGGCCGAATCTCTCCAGCCATTTAATGGCTTCTTTGCGAGCCCATCCCGGTTCTTTTCCGCGCAGTGCAGCTAAATAGACAAGTGTTTTTAGAATGGGTGACTCCTGATACAGGCCACGCTCTTCCGGCAAATAACCGAGCAGCCTGCGATCCACGCCTTTACCGGTAATCAGTCCAGGATCAAAACGTATCTTGCCGCTGTCGGGTTCAATAATCTGCATGATCATTCTGACCGAAGTAGTCTTGCCGGCACCATTTGGACCGAGCAGTGCAAAAATCTCCCCTTTTTGGATGGAAAAAGAGAGGTGATTAACAGCAGTTACCTTACTGTATTGTTTCGTTACATTGGAAAAAGTGAGCATTTCATATAGCTATCATTAGTAAAAACAGCAATAATACGAATACCAGTCATTCTGGTTGCACATTTTTTTTGAGCTCCCGTTTTTGAATGATATTCCATTAGAGCGGATAACGTTTTTTCTTTAATAAAATAGTTGCAGGCAAACACTTCTATATGGATATTACCCTGTAAGGATCACTTTTAACAATCTCGGCTTCAATATAATCGATGTTTTCACTTGAACAAAAAACGGCTGTCATTACCGGCGCGGCCAAAGGTATCGGTCAAGCTATTGCCAGCTTATTCTCCCGCCAGGGTGCAGATGTCCATATTCTCGATCTTGACGAAGAAAGTGGTAAGAGAACAGCGGACGAGATTTTGACTAATGGATATTCAGCCACATTCCACAGGGCAAATGTAACCGATCAGAAAGAAATACTTGAATTATTCAGGCAGATATTTGACCAAAAAAAACGGTTGGATATTCTTGTAAACAATGCCGGAGTAGCGGCAATAGGTAAACTGGAGAATACTAAAGAAGAAGATTTTGACCGTGTTTTGGCGGTAAATGTAAAAGGTGTATATAACTGTTCACTGGCTGCCGTAGAACTGATGAAAAAAAACGGGGGCGGTGTGATACTCAACATGGCATCTATTGCTGGTATGGTAGGTATCGCAGACAGGCTGGCGTACTCTGCAAGTAAAGGTGCTGTTGTTTCGATGACTTATTCCATTGCACGGGATTATCTCGATGATAACATCCGCTGCAATTCCATTTCACCGGCTCGTGTCCATACTCCGTTCGTAGATGGTTACCTGAAGCAACACTATCCGGGCCGGGAAAAAGAGATGTTTGATGTATTATCAAAAACCCAGCCAATTGGCAGAATGGGAGAACCGGAAGAGATTGCGGCATTGGCTCTCTACCTGTGTTCGGAAGAGGCCGCGTTTATTACAGGGTCCAACTTCCCCATCGACGGGGGATTTACGACGCTGAAGGTTTAATTTTGAGTCACCCCGCCCCGGGCGGGGTCCCCAAACTTTGCTTACTGACTGGCCTTGATCAACGTTTGGAGATCGTATCCAAGACCGCGATGAAGTTAGGCTAACAATATCAATAACAAAAACACCAAATTTTTATGAAACTAATCCGCTATGGAAACCCGGGAAATGAAAAGCCCGGAGTTATCCTGCCTGATGGCAGAAAAATCGATGTTTCCGCTTTTACCGAAGATTTTCACCGGAATTTTTTTGAATCCGGCGGTCTCGAAAAACTCAAGTACTGGGTGAATACCAATTCCGAAACAGCACCGGAGGTTGACGATACTGTGAGACTCGGGCCGCCTGTTGCCGATACCGGCAAAATCATTTGTGTGGGGCTGAACTATGCCGATCATGCCAAAGAAGGGGGTATGGCGATACCAACTGAACCGATTCTTTTTTTTAAAGCGACATCAGCAATAGTGGGGCCAAACGATAATTTGGTGATTCCCAAAAACAGTAAAAAAACCGATTGGGAAGTGGAGCTTGCTGTGGTAATCGGGAAAAAAGCATCCTATGTCAATGAGGAAGAAGCACCAGGTTATGTAGCCGGTTACTGTGTACATAACGATTACAGTGAACGGGAATTCCAACTTGAACGCGGTGGACAGTGGGTGAAAGGAAAAAGCTGCGATACGTTTGCCCCAATTGGCCCTTTCCTTGCTACCACTGATGAAATTGATGATGTGGATAATCTACGCCTGTGGCTGAAAGTGAACGGCGATTTAAAACAAAATGGCAGCACATCCGATTTAATCTTCAGAGTGCCGTACCTCATAAGTTATATATCACAATTTATGACACTAGTGCCTGGTGACATCATCTCAACAGGTACACCGGCAGGTGTAGGGCTTGGGTTTAATCCTCCCCAATATCTCAACGCCGGTGATGAAGTGGAACTTGGGATAGATGGCCTGGGGGTATCCAGGCAGAAGGTCATGGCTTATGATGGGTAATTTTAACTGTAATCAAGAATAATCTTAAAGCACAAAAAACGATGTCATTCACAAATAAAACAGTAGTTGTAACAGGAGGAGCCAAAGGAATTGGTGAGGGTTGTATTCGTTCATTTTTCCGGGAGAATGCAAATGTGGTTATCATTGATATAGACAAAAAAGCAGGCACTACGCTGCATGATGAACTGGGTGCCAGGTCACTTTTTATCGAGTGTGATATATCGAAAGAGCAACAGGTGAAAAATGCAATGAATAAAGCGGCGGCTGTTTATGGAGGCATTGATGTTCTTGTGAACAATGCCGGCATCATGAAATATGCGTCCGTTACTGACACCACAGAAGAATTATGGGATACCATTCTAAACACAAACCTGAAGGGTGCTTTTTTCTGTGCAAAATATGCCATACCGTATATGCAGAAAAGGGGCGGCGGTGTTGTGATCAATATGTCGAGTGCACAGGCATTTATGGCCCAGGATAAAGTGGCAGCCTATGCTACATCCAAAACCGCCATGCTGGGCCTTACACGGAGCATTGCAGTTGACTATGCCCCGGATATCAGGTGTGTGGCACTTTGTCCCGGCGGAATTGATACACCTTTAAACCGGGAAGCATTTGCGAAATCTCCCGATCCCAAAGCAACAGAGCAGGCAACCATCGACCTTCACCTTGTTCAGCGATTGGGCACACCAGAAGATATTGGGGAAATGGCCCTGTTTGCCGCAAGTGAAAAAGGCTCCTTTCTAAATGGTCATCCAATCAGGGTTGATGGCGGAATTGGGGTAAAAATCGGCGGATCGGGAGCAAAGTAGGATTACAGGATTTCTATATCAAAAATTCGATGTATATCTTCGAAATTGAGTACTGATTTACTTCATTAGAACACAATTTGCAGCGCACCAGGCCCCAAGCCTGACTACATTCTTTTTATTCAGTTAACAAAATGATCAATAAAATTTTGCTGATATATCATCCGGGTTATAACAATTAAGTAGTGAGGAGGAACTTGGAATATTTTTCCAATTTGACGTCAACAATTATAAAGCAAGAGTAAAAGAAATCTATGTCCATTACCAAATACGAAGCTGAGCTTGAACTAAAAACAGATGCCATCCTTGGTGAAGGCCCGGTTTGGGATGCTGAAAAAAGAGTTTTATACTGGGTGGATATTCTGTCAGGAAAACTATTTGAGTACAACACTAAAACGGGAGAAAACAAAGTCTTCGAAATTGGAGAGCATTTGGGTGCTGTTGTGATCAGAGAACGCGGTGGCCTTGTGCTTGCCCTGCAAAGTGGCTTCGCTTTTTTTAATCCATCTGCCGGTAAGATTAAAATGATTGCTGATCCGGAACCCCATTTACCGGGCAACCGGTTTAACGATGGCAAATGTGATCCGGCTGGAAGATTCTGGGCGGGAACCATGTCTTACGATCTCGAAAAAGGAAAGGGATCGCTTTATTGCCTGCATTCACATCTCACCATTGAGAGAAAGCTGACAGGTGTAACCATTTCGAACGGGCTGGCATGGAATAAAGCGGCCAATACTCTATACTTTATTGATACATTAACCCATCAATTATCGGCTTTTGATTACGATATTGAAACCGGCAATATCACGAATCGAAGAATTGCGGCCGAATTTGACAAAAATTTTGGATATCCCGATGGTATGGCAATGGATGAAAAGGATAAGTTATGGGTGGCTTTTTATAATGGGAGTAAAGTGATCCGTATAAATCCGGAAGGAGGAGAAATATCTGCAATTATTTCACTGCCGGTGCCTAAGCCTACCTCTTGCGCGTTTGGCGGCGAAGAGATGGATGAACTTTACATCACCACCTGCCGGGAACATATGAGTAAAGAAGAGATTGAACAGGCGCCTCTTTCAGGATCATTATTCAAAGTATCCCTGCCTGTAAAGGGGCTTCCGGTTGGTTTATTCAGCGGGTAAATCATCTTTGTTCCATATCATTCAGGTGAGCTGTCAGTAATAATTACAATACAGAATTTATCCCGGATTAAGCTTTAGACTTCCGAAGTCTTTCGGAGTTGTGAAAGAAAGCCTTCCATATTAAAAGATCAATGTTTTAATAAAATGAAGAGAGACTTCGGAAGTCTTTTTCGTCTAATGGTCAATACTCCGAAAATGGGACATGCATTGGTAAATCTTTGAATGCCTGCATCAGTTTTGCTGCATCGGCCGGTGACAACCGTTCGAAAGGATAAACGGCAACATGACCGGGGATCTTTTCTACGAACGGGCTGTCTGCAAGGTGTACTGCATCACCCGGTACATCCGGCCCGAAGTAATTGTTTCCCAAAACATCTATTCCGGTCATCTCACCCAGAATCCACGGCTGCGGGCCGCTATGCATGAGATCAACAGGCTCATTTATATGGGCAGGATAATCATCTGCATGGTAAGGGGCATTCTCCGAAACAATTCCCAACACATGCAGCAAATCGTGCAAGGCGGCAAATTCCCAATATTGCGGAAAATCAGTTGCACTGCTAACAAAGGACCGAGAATAACAACTGGACGGGGATGGAGCTCCCCGGAGATATAGAGCGGCTGACTGCCCCGGCACCCTGGGTGGCCAGGAAGCACCCCCGCACGCCAAACTGCTGCTGCCATCGTAATAAATCAGATAGATCTTATCCTCTCTTATCAGCCCTGCTGTTTTCAGTTCTTCTTGCAATCTTAATACCAGCCGGGAAGACCATGGCTGCAATTCCTGGTCTGTCAGCCGAAACCTGTGAAAAGTAATATCCACTTCACCGTTGTACCTGTCAAAGCGAATGTGTAAACCACTTCGCTGCATGAACCAGTTATGAAATGAAGCAATGGATGCCGTTAGCGTTCCATTGGCATCGAGCTGCCGGTCCAGGCCGTCATAGGGAACTGCATAAATCACATGGACCTGAGGCCCGCTTATCTCATCGGGCCTGTCCATGAATGAACGTGACGGTGGCAGCGTCTGCGTGGTTTCATCCTGAATAGGAGCCGGTTCAGAACAATCTCCCTGAATGCAGGCCGATAACTGAAACAGATATACCGTTCCCGGGGTAAGGTTCGATATTACAAAATCCCTGGCATTTCCTGGGAGGGTTTTTTCCCGAAGTAAATTATTTTCAGAATCAAAAACCCTGAGCTCAAAAAAAGTCGCTTCACCAGCCGGATAGTCCCACATCAGCAATACCCGGTCTGTTCCTATCGTTTCTACACTGAAATTTTCGGGTTCCGGGAGCACCTGTTTGCCTCCAAATAATGAGCAGCCGGTTAGTAACCACAGAATCATCAGAAAATAGCGGGGTTTTCGGATCATCATATCTTGATTTTGAAGGTTGCAATAGCCCACAAACCAAGTGGCATTTAAAAAACTTATAAGAACAGCCATAAAAAAGCAATAAACTCTGGTTTATAAAATAACTTGAGTTTAATCTTTATCTTATTATTTTTCTTATGGATTAAAACCTGAAAATAAAAAAGGGCCAGTGTATTGGGATCAAGAATAGTTATCGGAGAAAATTCACAAAACGTGAATGATCCAGGTTCACGGGCTATCGGGGATGTGATTGCAATGCAGCTGGCGTCCATCACCTATTGTTCGCTGACAAACAATGTTAAATCCACGCTGGAAAAATATCTGCCTGAATGGAAACTGGTATGGGAGCCGGTACAGGCCATACAGGGCAATTGGGCATTCATTGCTTTTAACGGGGTTCAATACGTACTGGCAATTCGTGGCTCTATTTTAAATTTTTCCTGGGGTGCATTTGATGACTGGTTCAAGCAGGATTTTAACATCTTGAAACAGGTTCCATGGACCTATACTTTTGATACATCAACCAAACCCATGATCTCGCAGGGATCGCATGAAGGCCTCCAAAACCTGATGCAGCTGAAAGACAGCAATGGGGATACCATTCTCGGTTTTCTTCAAGATAATGCGTTTCCACAGCAAAAATTCCTGTGTGTCACGGGCCACAGTCTTGGAGCCAACCTGGCTACAGTTGCCGGGCCCTGGCTTCGTTATGAACTGCTGAAAGGCGGTTACAAGATGCCAGCTATATTTTCAATTCTTACTTTTGCGGCTCCTACTTCCTGGAATTCTGCATTTGCAGAACAGTTCGACAACGATTTCACCAACACATGGCGCTATTACAATGAAATTGATATCGTGCCCTACTCGGCCACGGATATCATTGGTCTTGGGAATTTGTACAGTCCACCCGCACCCTCCGCTCACAAAATATCTGTAACCTATGATGGCAAGACAATTACTCTGTCCGAAGTTTTTGATGCCATTGCTATTCTTATCGACGGATGTGAACTTTATTATGACTCTGCTTATACTCACGTGAACCAAAAGAGGGGTTCGGTACCTTTGAATACAGACCGGCACATCTTTCCGGTAAAAAATACAGATCCATTCATTGAGCAATGGTTTGCCGAAGCCGGTAAGCAGCATGATCATAACAATTATCTGAGCTGGCTGGGAGCCCCTCCCCTCAACTGCGGATAAAAACGGCAGGCAACTATTACAATCATAACATTAAAATAGCGGATAAGTATTGTTATCTTTAACAAATGATGAAGAGTGGCGATACATACCGCAAACTTGCGGAAGTACTCCGGGCACTGGCATCCGTACCGGATGAGGAAATCCACAAGTTATTTGAAAATGGGGTTCTGAAAGCGTTTCTCCCGGGTGAATTCTTCATACGGAACGGCGAAATTCCAAAAAAATATGCCTTTGTGGCCATCGGAAATTCTTGAATTTGATTACAGGCGATGGATGCAGATCCGGGAAAACCACCCCTGCTGGGACCGTTTTCTCATCAAGCTCCTCGAAAAAGGCTACTCCACCAAAGAAAAGAGAGAACGGGAACTGCTTCATCTCGATGCGGATGAACGTTATGCCATTTTCCTGGAAGAATACCCGACGCTGGAATCACGTGTAAAACAACATATGATTGCCTCCTACCTTGGAATTACCCCGGAGTCACTGAGCCGAATCAGGAAAAACCGGGAGTCTTAACATAGATCAATGCGGTTAATGTTGTGCCGTTTTATTTTTAAAAAAAAGGAATTTATTCAAACATTAAACCAACATTAATCAATAGACGAAAAAGACTTCCGAAGTCTATCGCTAAATCCGGGTTAAAATTAAAACAGCAATGGTTAACAAGGTTCTGGCACGTACAACATTCTGGGCAAGTTTTGCTTTTTACGGGTTGATAGCCCTGGAATTTTTTTATATGTTCAGCCCGTTTGCTGCCTACCTGTATGGGGTATATGGCACCGGCCTGAACTTGCTTGCTTTCTCGGAAAACACGAGCTGGCTCATTGCCTTTTTTATGCCCCACATCGCCCGTGAAACCCGATCGTTTCTGATCACCTGGCACGAGGCCATAGGCATGTTCATTTTTGCCGGGGGCCTGATCGCTTTTTTCATCGGGGCTTTCCAAATTTACAGGAACAAGGTAAAAAAACAGGGAGCCGTTTTTGGCGGGATCTATCGCCAAATCCGCCATCCGCAATACCTGGCATTGATGATATCAAGTTTTGGTATGGTGCTGATCTGGCCGCGATATCTGGTTCTCTTCGGATTTATCACTGTTTGTTTTGCCTATTATTACCTGGCCAGGCTGGAAGAGAAGATATGTTCCGAAAAATTCCCCGGTTATCATGACTATAGAAAAGATACCGGGATGTTTTTACCCCGGAGTATTGAAAAGCTTTTTAAAAAATTGCCACAGCCAAAGGTTAGATTCACCAAAATTTCTGCAAGTTTGGCTTTCTATCTGCTGTTGTTGGCCCTTTCGTTTATCATCGCCCGCGGCATCCATTCATATTCCGTTCAATCACTATATACCCATTCAGCCGGTAATGAGATCTATGTATCCGTGGGAAAACTCAGTGATGTTGAATTTCTTGAGTTTATAGAAATCACGCAATCGGATTCGGAAGTAACTTCCCGGCTTTCCCTGCATTCCACCCCGGATGTACGCTTCATCAACTATGTTATGCCTGCGGGCCTTCTCATTTCCGAGGTGCCGATGTATATCCCAGAAGGCCGGACACCGTCTCATGAATCGCCCCGAATTCACGATCAGACTCGATTTAAAATCATCTACACCCTAGCTGATTTTGGTCCCCGCGAGCCCGCAAATGGCACCGGTATTTTACGGGAGGCCATCCACAAAACCCCGATACTCGAAGTGTGGATTGACCGTACTTCTCGACAGGTTGAACGAATCCTCGATCCGCCTGCAGTGGATATTTATGATGGCATTCCGGTACCGGTTTTTTAATAATTTTAAGTGTAGCCGGAAAAATGGTAGGGTTCAATTTTTGGTACGTTGCTATTCCACAACCACCGCTGTACCATACACCAGGATTTCTGCCGCCGCTGTCATGATATAGCTTTTTGAAAGCACGGGAATCACCACACCATACCCGCCTTACAATCCCGGCCTCTATGTGAATACGGTTGTTCATTCGCTGTTGGCTCTTTTTATATCATACACCAAAAATGAAAATTTATTCGGGAAAAATTGGATAAAATTATTTTTCTGATAGTTACGTATCGTCATCTGACGAGTTTTTCGATAAATGAACCCTTTAAGAACTTTGGGATAATCCTGTATTGACTCGTCTGATGACTTATTCGTCGTTTTATCTTTGACACACCCATAGAGATAATTACCTCAAAATCAGAAAGACAAAAGACAATTTTGTACGAATCTCCTTGTAGTTTACCCCCTCTCTCAATAAATTAGATGTATCTGTCTAAATTAGTATTGCCATAAGATTCTGTGTGATAAAGCTGAATAAAAAACACAAATTACAGAACTACAAAACTGAAAATTGTCCCGAATTAAACGATTTTTCCTGTTTTTCATTCCGCCACAAAACTGGCGGATTCCTGTAACAATTGCCTTAGGTGCTTTTACCGGGATTGCTGCTTATGCCCTTTTTGTATCCAATGCAGTGAGCTACATGTCAGATTCACCAGAGACCTGTATTAACTGCCATGTGATGGGACCGCAGTACGCCACCTGGTTTCACAGTTCACACCGGGAACATGCCACCTGCAACGATTGTCATGTACCTCAGGATAACATTTTCAAACACTACGCCTTCAAAGCTCAGGATGGCCTTCGCCACGCCTACATGTTTACCATGGGAGATATACCGGATCCCATCATTATGCATGAAGCAGGGCAGAGAACAGTACAGGCAAACTGCCAGCGATGTCACGATTACACGAATCAGCATGTGACTGCCGGATATACTACATGGTCTGATGCCCAGGCTGGCCGGGGAAAGCTATGCTGGGATTGTCATCGCGATGTTCCACATGGCACCGTCAGAAGCGCAGCATCCGCACCACAAGCCCTGATACCGGTGCCACAATCACCCATGCCCGAGTGGCTGAAACGAATGGTTAATTAAAGAATAATAAAACAACTATGAAAAATATATCCAAAACCGTCAGCAGAAGACCCTGGGTTGCCTGGGTGCTATTCTTTACCACCATGGTTGTGGTATTTCTCCTTGGTCTCTTTACCTATACCATTATCGAAAACCGTACAGCCGGCCAGTTTGCCTTCGTAACCACAACCGATATTCATCCGCTTGATCCGCGAGCCGAAGCCTGGGGGCGATTTTTTCCACGTCAGTTCAATACATATGCCCAAATGGCTGATACAACTTTCAGAAGTAAATATCTCGGATCGCAGCGCAGAGACCTGCTTGATGAGAATCCGAATATGGTGATCCTGTTTGCCGGTTACGGATTTTCGAGAGATTACAACCTGGCACGCGGGCACTATTATTCTGTGCGGGATGTACAGGAAACACTCAGAACAGGCGCACCAATGAATCCCCAGGATGGCCCAATGCCCGCTACCTGCTGGACCTGTAAAAGTCCGGATGTACCACGCCTGATGGATGAGATGGGAGTTGCCGAATACTATTCAAAAACCCTGGCTGAAGTGGGTCACGAAATTCACAATCCAATAAATTGTGCAAGCTGCCATGATGCTGAGGATATGTCATTGAAAATTGCACTTCCGGCACTCGCCGAAACCTTCGAACGAATGGGTCGGAATATCAATAATGTATCGCACCAGGAAATGCGTTCACTTGCATGTGCCCAGTGCCACGTTGAGTATTATTTTGGCGAAAATAACTACCTCATTTTCCCATGGGATGAAGGTATGCGTGCCGAAGATATTGCCTACTACTTTGACCAGCGTGAATTTGCCGACTGGATTCATCCACTGAGCCGGGCGCCATTGATTAAGGCACAGCACCCCGATTATGAGATTTTTACAACCGGTATCCACTACCAGCGAGGCGTCTCATGCGCCGATTGCCACATGCCGTATAAAACCGAAGGGGGTATGAAGTTTACTGATCACAAGATACAGAGCCCGCTGAATAATATTGCAGCTTCATGTCAAACATGCCACCGCCAGAGCGAAGCTGAACTGATCCGAAATGTGTACGACCGGCAGGATATGGTTCACGACCTCAAGAAAAAACTTGAGAACGTTCTGGTAACCACTCACCTGGAAGCGGAATTTGCCTGGAATAACAGCGCTGCAGAAAACCAGATGCGTGAAGCCCTGCACCTCATACGCCATGCCCAATGGCATTGGGATTATGCAGCAGCCTCACATGGAGGCGCGTTCCATGCCCCGCTCGAAATGGTGAGGACTCTGGGTAACGGACTCGATATGGCACATGATGCCAGGCGAAAAATAACAGCTGTACTAGTTGAACTGGGCTTTACCGGCGACATACCTCTGCCCGATGTCTCAACCAAAGAAAAAGCACAGGTTTATATTGGCATCGACCTCGAGCAGCTTCAGGCTTCCAAAGACAGGTTTCTTGATGAAATAGTGCCACAATGGCTGCAAGCGTCGCTAGAGCGGCAGGAACGGTGGGACCGCCAGCGCAGAGATCCCGATCATACAGGCTCATACCTGCAATAGAACAAAACAGGGAAGGCACATAGGAACTTAATTTATTATGACTAATAGTACAAAGTCCAAAAGGTATACTCATATCGCAAAACATACCAGCAATAATCAAGCTCTCATCCATCATTATAAACTTATAGTATTACCGAACCTTCAACAAAATGAAACAAGAGAATAAAAAACCTGTATGGGCTGCACCCTGGGGGTATACCGAGGGGTGGCTCATTGTACTGGGTTTACTCGCTACCGGTTTGGCCCTTCAAGTTACTACAGGCGGTCTAAACCGTACAGCACTGTCATGGCCGGTAAATTTGTATATAGGCACCCTGTTTACAGCTATGATAGCGGCAGGCTGGCTATTATCCAGAAATCGAAAAAAAAGCCCTCTACAATGGCTGGCTTCCATACCGGCTGCCATAACTTCCATTGTGATGGTGACGTTTTTGGTGCTCATCATGGGATTCACACTTCAGGATGATGCGCAAAATCCGGTTTGGGTACAAACCCTGGGCCTGTCGAACATGACTGCTTCATGGCCGTTTCTGTTTGGAATTACCTATTTCCTCATTGCCCTTGGAATGGCCACCATGAAACGACTGACTCCATTTAAAGGGAGAAACATCGGATTCTTCCTGAATCATGCCGGACTGTTTATCATTATTCTCGGCGGACTGCTCGGAAGCACCGACCTTCAGCGTTACACCATGCAGCTCTATGAGGGAGAAATTGTCTGGACTGCTGCTGATCAACATGGGCGTCATATTGAACTGCCATTGGCACTGGAACTTGTCAGTTTTAACATGGAAGAATACAATCCCAAAGTGGTTGTGATTGATCCCCATACCGGCAGAATTATTCCCGAGTCTATTCCACAAATGTTTGAAATTGAAACCGGAAACCGGGGTACTATTCTCGGTTATGAGGTTGAAATTGAAAAATTTTATATGCTAAGCGGTAAAATGGAAGACCGGTATGAACCGGTAAATCATTACGGGGCGGCTCCAGCCGCATTCGTTCGTGCCATTGCTGATGACGGCACCGAAATCGAAGGCTGGATCTCCACCGGAAGTTTTATGATGCCTCACAGCCTGCTCGATCTGAATCACGTTTATGAGTATACCCTTGCCATGACAATACCGCAGGCAAGTCACTACAGCTCAGACGTGATTCTTTACACTCAAACAGGAGATGTGAAAGAGGTTCGAATTGAAGTAAACCATCCTGTGAGTGCCGAAGGATGGAAACTCTATCAGTATAGTTATGACGACCGGTTTGGCCGGTGGTCACCCACCAGTGTGATTGAAGCAATCCGCGATCCCTGGCTGCCTGTAGTATATACCGGGATATTTATGGTGCTGGCAGGGTCAGTATATCTTATGACACTCGGTAAAGCGCCTGAAACCGCTAACGGAGAAATATCATGATGCCATTCGATCCTACCCTTTTTACTGTTGCATCTATCGCCTGCTGGGCAGCAGGAATGGGGCTGTTTATCTTTCAGAAAAAACATTTCCTGGTGAAAGCATTGTCTCACGGATTATTCCTTGCAGGTGTAATCATTCTTGCTGTACTTGCTGCATTGCTATGGCAGGAACTGGGACGCGCGCCCATGCGAACCCTGGGTGAAACACGCCTCTGGTATGCCTTGTTTCTTCCGCTGATCGGGTATGCAACCTATCTCCGTTGGAAATACGAATGGATAATTTACTATAGTGGTGCAATGGCAATCGTATTTCTCGGTGTCAATCTTGCCTATCCGGATAACTATGACCGGGCCCTGATGCCGGCACTTCAGAGTGTCTGGTTTGTGCCTCACGTCATCGTCTATATTTTTGCCTATGCAATACTGGCCGTATCGGCACTTGCAGCACTCAAAGGGTTGTGGCTCAATTACTTCAGGAAAGGGAGCGACTGGTCGCCTCAGCTTGCCGACAACCTCGTCTATATCGGCCTCGGTTTCCTGACCCTGGGACTGCTATTCGGCGCGCTATGGGGAAAAGAAGCCTGGGGACACTACTGGACCTGGGACCCTAAAGAAACCTGGGCTTTTCTAACCTGGATCGGATACCTGGCTTACATCCACTTCCGCCATCACAAACCCCGTCAGGTTGTACCCGCAATGTGGGTGCTTGCATTCGCTTTCGTGATTCTGCTCATCTGCTGGTTCGGTGTAAACTACCTGCCTTCGGCAGCAAATAGTGTGCATACTTATTCAAATTGAATCAATTCAGGGGTTTTGGTTCTGATTTGATTTTTATCGAAGCTGACTGAAGTCACGGAAGCATTGGCCTATCAAGTCCTGCTATTATTTCCGGTAACTTTCAAGACAAAGTAGTCTTAAATAGATGTAAAATCAATATGATATATTGTATATATTTGATATTATTCTTACTTTTATCTAAGTTACTTGCCTATTCATTACAAACACTCACCTTTTGTATGAAACATAACCTGCTTGCACTCGTCGCATTTTCTCTTGTATTTCTATGTTATTATCCC
>RECI01000060.1 GCA_007694095.1 Balneolaceae bacterium
GATCAACCAATGCATCGGCTGAATCTTTTAATGCCAAAGTAAAACTCTTTAGAGCAAATCAGCGAGGAGTCGTAGATACGGCTTACTTTCTGTTTAGACTGTCAAAACTTTATGGTTAATTTTAGCTACTCCCCAGAAATTGTATGTGATCCCGTATTCCACCCCTTTGGTCGCGTTGGTGAGAACGATGGGCCAACATAGCCAACCTGTGAATCGAACGTTTGCTTGTGATATGACACGAAACGATTTGACATACAAACCCTGCCTTTGCAGCAACTAAAAAAGCCATTTACAAGAAACAAGATGATATCCACCCCCCAAGGCTCCGGAGGAGCCACCTGTTTGGTTATGGCAACCCATTCAACCCATTAAAAATTTTTGTAAGCAATGATCGAATTCCGGTTCATACAGATAAGAAGAGTTAATCCGGAAGCCGGGCGGAATTTTCTGCCATACCCTTCCAAACATTCAAACACAGAAACCATCATGGCCAATACATTTTCAAAAATCTATTTACAATTTGTGTTTGCAGTACAAAACCGCAAGAGTTTCATCCCCAAAAAGCACAAAGAGGAATTGCACAAATACATCACTGCCCTGGTGCAAAACCGAAATACAAAAATGATTGCGATTCACAGGGTAGCAACATATGTATTAAACCAGGAAGAGCATCACCGCAGGAAAACATTCAGGGAAGAGTACCTGGAATTACTGAGCAAATTTGAGATTCCTTATGATGAAAAATACCTGTTCCGGTTTTTTGATTGATGGTACAGGTGGCTCCTCCGGAGCCTGCAGGTTTTTGCCTTTTGTCTGATCTATAAACAGGATGCTCCTGCCGGAGCAGAATAGATTCACCCAATTTGATCCGTAGGTGTACCTGGTTCCCTTACCACTACATTGGTCATCTGATAACCATATAGGATATGTTGAACCATCGAAATTAAAAAAGGAGTAACAACTACAACACCATTTTGCGGAAGTTGAGCCCAGACTCTGACAGGATCCACGACAAGCATGTCGGGCCCACGCATACAGGACAGGTTGCAATTCGGTACCCAGACTCTGACAGGAGGTCCGGAAAAGCACCGGCCCACTCTGTCAGGTCTTTGGTATATCTCAATTAGTTATAAACACAGGCGTCGGGGTTGTCTTTTACGAAGTACGATTTGTAGTTCCGGGCATTTTCGTCCATGCATCCTTCCAGGTTCAATACTCTGACGGAACGGATGTCGGTCGGGTGGCTTTCTGCCTGAAGAGCAAAATAACCCCCTGTAAGCGGAGTACCGTCATCTAAGTGGGGATTGGTGTATTCAATCACCACTTCATCATTCAGTTTATGCCGGATCAGTGCATTGCCAAAAGCTACCAGTTCGGCGGTAACCCACTGGTCGCCATGGTGGGTTGGCCCGTTTGAGCTGATACAGTGCTGGGTTATTAGTTCTCCGCCTACAACCACATGTGTACCCGGAGTACATATGCTGCCATTTGGACGGTCGTTTTCACCGTCGCCACCCAGTAACTGGAATTCAATGGAATCAGGAAAATCCTGGTCCAGTTCCATACTTTCGGCAGACTGTGAATGAAACATGATGCCATTGTTCCTGAATGCCCATCCCGGACCATTTGGCGCCTGTTCACCCACAAACCGGTACTCAACCTGCAACCGATAGTGCGAGAATGGCTCGTTGTAGAAAATGTGGCCAAATTGCCCGTTAAACTCCTCGTATTCATCATAACGGACTTTCATCAATCCGTCTTCAACACGAAAAGTATTGTTATAATTGTAGTTCAGTTCATAACCCCTGATTTTGAAATCCCAGCCGTCAAGATTTTCACCATTAAACAGCTCCACCCATTCTTCGGTGTCGGGATCAACCGGCCCGGAAGAACCCGAGCAGGATACATATAGAAATAGCGGAATCAGAATCAGGATATAGTATGTTGTCTTTGTCATTTTTATAAATCTGTTAATTGTTTTGAAAATTATGGTTAAAAAAAGTGAAAAGTGAAAAGTGAAAAGTGAAAAGTGAAAAGTGAAAAGTGAAAAGTGAAAAGGGCTCGTAAATTATCCCGTGAAGCAAAAAGCTGGAGCGGGGCGACAGTCCCGACACTCAGGTAAATTAATTCAATTTTGAATCTTCACTTTTCACTTTTCACTTTTCACTTTTTTCACTTTCCCAAACTCCACATCACAGAAACCAAATATCATCTTAAAAATCTACTTAAAATAAATATGCAATGAAAAATTTACTTTAGAATCCTTGCGATTTTTAAATTCCATAAGGTAAAATAATGGCGGCGTTTTGCGATCCGGTTTATGGTTCCAGTATCCAGCATCCCGGTTGCACCCCAATTACCGTCTGCTTTAGCTGACGGAATTAACGCCACAATAAACCACCCGGGCTTTAGCCCATAACCTCTGGTTTGTAGAATGGTGTTTTTACTTATCTCATTAGTGTTCCCTTACCCAACCACATCGCACATCACAGATCGCACATCGTGTATCGTACATCATCCCGGTTGATCCTGATCTGCGATGAACAGAATGGCCTATTTACGATTAGGAGAAAAATTCGGTCATTCGGTCATTCGGTTCATCGGTCTGTCGCAAATCATTTAGTATCTTACCAGTACTACTACATAACCTGACAGATCCGGTTTCTTAGTGGGTTAAACCATCCAGCAACCCGCAACGGAACTCAGGTACTTACTTTTTGCTAAGGCTTTCCTTTTCCGGGTCAGCGACCCGGGCTACGGTTCCAGTATCCAGCATCCCGGTTCCCCCCACAACGCTGTCAGACCTGCCCCGGCGCTTCGGGGTCCGGTAGGTGTACCGGGGGCCGGCATCTTCGACTGTCAGGTTGTTGATTCAGCATCCCGGTTACCAGCGGTATAGCACCGGCGTATTGATGAATTGCTGCTCGTTGAGGTACCTGTTTTTTTCATTCTTTATGATCTCGTTGCCGTACAACCTGAAGGCTGAGGAAAGCATTTCAAGGTATAATACATCGATGTCTGTCTGGTCATTCGGATCAGAAATCGTGGTTGTGTCGGCACCGTCAATTGACTGTATCAGATACAACACTCCCCGTTCAAGTCCGGAGCTGAAAATGGTGCTGTTATCCCCGTATTCCACACCGAGTGACCTGGCATAATCCGCGAGTTTAACCTGCCCGGTAAGGTTATAAATGCCGTAGTGAAGGGGACGGGTTCGCCGCATTTCAAATTTTTGCCGCCCGGAAGGTGAAAACTGCCTGGTGAGCCTTTTCATTGAAATCTCCTCAAGATGTGCTTTTGCAAATTCGGTCTGCCCGGTAAACATGGCATAGGTGATTACCTGCACATCATACCATGTGCCGTGGTTGTTTTTTGATTTCCTTTCGATCCGGCCAAAATCGCTGTTCAAAAGCCAGTGAAGAAAATCGGAAAACCAGGATCTGAGCCCGGTATCGAGCTCGTAACTCCAATGCGGTGAATGAACAAGCAGATCCACCGATTCCACAACGCGCACAAGCCACCAGCCATCAATGATTCCATACGAGCGCCCTGTGTTTAGCCCTTTCACCATTTGGGCATGTTCCAGGTGTGGAATCATCCCCGTTTCCTGATCTGCAAACCAGGCAGAAAGTTGATCGATGGCTTTTTGGGCGTACTCTTCCCTGCCTGTAATGGTGTAGGCTGCTGACAAATATGCCACCCGTTGTGCCATCTCAATAAGTACAGGCAGGTGAGACGCTTCGGAACGTGTCTCCGGGTTAACCATGCCGTCGATACGGATGTATGGCAGCCCATTATCAGACGATGGGTCGGGCCACCAATAGCAAGCCAGGCTGACGTATGTTCCCGGGTTATCACTTACCTGGTGCTGCGGATTATTCGCGATGGAAAGAACCGGCAATAACAGAAGTGAATCGGCATATTCAGTGACCTGATGATGATGATAATCAACAAGAACCGGGTCATATCTGAAGGATTGCCCTTCATGATTTTCCCCGGCTTTTCCAAGACAAGCCGAAGAGAGAAAAAGAAAAACGATAAGCATCCAGTAACAATGCACTCTCATTTTATACATGACCTGATGTTTGATTCATTCAATCCAAATGATGCAACGGGAAATTGAGCACTCATAACCTCCATTTTTACTGCAGAATGCAGCGCACGATGCCCCGGCACTCACTCTATTCAGTTTACTCAGTTAACAAATGAATCCAAAACATTTTGACAGATTCACCATCCGGATTAAGCGATAGTCTTTCGGAGTTGTGAAAGAAACCCATGAAGATGGAAATATCGAACTCCGAATATCGAATGTTGAACGCCGAAGTTGTGTACAGCCACTGCATAGCTTGAATACACGACAAGAAGGCCAATTCAGTGATGGTCAATTTATAGGGGATCGATACAAAAATATCGAACACCGAATATCGAATGTTGAACGCCGAAGTTGGCTCCAGCCCCAACGGGGCACCAGCAACAGCATGGGACGAAGTCCTATGTCTAAAAAGATTATTGATTCAGAAAAGCTCCTAAGGAGCGAAAGCCTGTCCTACATGTTGCTAATGGAGTAGAAAGGCCACAGCGATCAAAACCTAATCCCACACATACCGTTCATCATATTCAACCCTGTATTTTTTCAAGAACATCCGTAACTCGTCCTGAAAGCTCATTTTCTGATGATGTTGTTCCTGATTACGGATGTATTTGGCAACCACATCCACCTGTGAAGGATTTACCGAAAAAATTCCATACCCATGTTGCCAGTAGAACCTGCGATATTGTTCTCCTTTGGTTTTGATCCATTTGGAAGAGCCCTGTTTTACCTGCTGGAGTAATGCGGCCTGAGTGATCTTCCTGGACAGCAGACAAAGGATGTGAATATGGTCTTTATGGCCTCCCGTCCGGGCGGGACTCTGACAGGAGGTCCGGAAAGGCACCGGACCACTCTGTCAGGTCGCTAAACATATACGAAAGGTCTGTTTCGATCGGTTTATCGATGAGTTTTTTCCGTTTTTTGGTGCTGAA
>RECI01000059.1 GCA_007694095.1 Balneolaceae bacterium
AGTACATTCACAATTGATGGCCTCTCTTCACGCGGACCAATACCATCTTTCCAGAAGTAATAATCAGCAAAGCAACCTCCCGGCCAGCGAATGTTCGGGATTTTAATTTCCCGAAGGGCTTCAATCACATCCTGCCGGAGTACGATGTCGCCGTTGGCATCCCGTGCCCATAAACCGTCATAAATTCCCCGCCCAAGATGTTCGGCAAAATGGCCGTAAATATGACGGCTTATAACCTCCTGCGGCTGATCTGCGTTAATTGTCATTTTCTGCGGGATTTGTGCCAAAACTGATGATTGTGTAAAAAGCAGTGCAAACAAGAAAAATGAGATGTAAAGTGCCTTGGTTATGATGTGGTACATATCGATTATTTGTTGAGATTTTTCAGTTTTTTAATCCCGCATATTTAATGTCGAATTTTCCTGCTTTACTTCCACAGTCTCAGAAAAAACAATTATAATTCGGATGTTTATGTCTAAAATAAAAATATATAAAATTTCACTTAACACTACATCTAAAAATGTTAAAAGAGATGAACGCGCGAAATAATCTGCTTTTAAACTGACTTATCTTCATTGACATTCAAACGGAGATTTCGGTTTTATCATTGAATGATTTGCAGGTTTCTTACTCTGGCTGGTATGGATTATTGCAATTGGCTTAAGACTTCTGCGAACAACCGCACTGTAAGTTGTCTGATCGATTGATTGATTGTACGCTTTACTTTTTTACCAGGTCTAAAAGTTCTTCGGGCACTTCAATTTCCATTCTGAGCAGGGTGGAAGCGTGTGTTTTTCCCTGGGCATCGAGCTTGAGAGAAACCGTGCCGCCGCCGCCAAGACTGTCATTAAGGATAAAGTTGAGCGCGCCGATGTTGGGCATCTCATACCGCTCCACCTTTCCTTTACAAATATGCTTCATGTGTTCTTTCACCCTCTCTGTGGTAAGCGTCTCTATTAAAAACGGGTAAATTTTTGGGTGCCGGGCGATAATGCCCACATTACTTGCATTTCCCTTGTCACCACTGCGGCCATGTGCAATATCAATCAGTTTTACGGTACGCATTGAGTAAAAAATTGTTATTCATGAATTTTTAATTTGCCCACTTTAAAAATACTTAAACTGTATGACTAAACCATATCACCTTTTCTTTTCCATATTTTTGTATTACTTGAATCATACGCTTTCACATTCCTGAAATTTTCCGTTTTTTCACTCTATCAAAAAATTGACTAACTGCTCATAATCGAAATACGTTTAGGATGTATCTGCCTCAATAACTGAATTGACGACAGGGACTAAATGATTTGCGATAGACCGAAGAACCGATAGACCGAATGACCGAATTTTTCTCCTATACGCAAATGAAACATTCAGTTCATCTCAAATCAAATTATGTACAACATGTTGGTTTTAACCGCACTTTAAGCTTCAAAATTATTTTTCAATGAAATCACAAAGCGCGTTTGTTCTCTCAATTACATTTATAGCCACTTTGGGAGGCCTTCTTTTCGGCTATGATACAGCGGTTATCTCCGGTGCTGAACGCTCCATACAGATTTACCTGATTCAGAGTCAGGGGTTAAGTACAATTTTTCATGGACTTACCATCTCCAGTGCACTTATAGGATGTATTATAGGCGGGGTTATTTCGGGGATTCTCTCGACTGCTTTTGGCCGCAAAAAGACCCTGATGATTGCCGCACTTCTGTTTTTCATCTCTGCAATAGGATCAGCATTTCCTGAATTTCTTTTTTTTGACCGGGAAGAACCTACCATCGGCCTGTTGCTTATGTTTAACTTCTACAGGATTATTGGCGGTATCGGTGTTGGACTGGCATCGGCTGTCTGCCCGATGTACATCAGCGAGATTGCCCCGGCAGATATACGGGGCAAGCTTGTATCACTAAATCAGTTTGCCATCATTTTTGGGATGCTGGTCGTTTATTTTGTGAATTGGTCAATCGCCAGCGGGCAAACCATCGAATGGATCAACGAAACCGGCTGGAGGTATATGTTCCTCTCTGAAACCATCCCAGCTGCACTTTTTGGAATTCTTCTCTTTTTTGTACCGGAAACACCCCGGTATCTCTCCCTGAATAACCGTAATGAAGAAGCCCTTGAAATACTAACCAAAATCAACGGGCCGGCCAAAGCACGGGTTATTATGGATGAAATTATCATCAGTATTAAACAGCACACCTCTGCTGCGGTTTTTTCTTATGGTAAAACCATCATTTTTATCGGCATTATGCTCTCGGTATTTCAGCAATTTGTGGGAATCAATGTGGCACTTTATTACGCTCCGCGAATTTTTGAAAGTATGGGTGCTGCTACGGATGCCTCATTCCTGCAGACGGTTATCATGGGCTTTGTAAATGTTGTATTTACGGTAATTGCCATCATGACGGTTGATAAATGGGGGCGTAAACCATTGCTTATAACAGGATCCATCGGAATGGCTTTCGGTATGTTTTCGATCTCCGCACTCGCCTATTTTGAGATCATTGGCATCAGCACACTCGTTTTCATTATTATCTATACGGCCTCTTTCATGATGTCGTGGGGACCGATCTGCTGGGTTCTTATTTCAGAAATTTTCCCGAATAAAATCCGCGGTAAAGCTGTGGCAATTGCCGTAGCCGCACAATGGGCAGCAAATTATTTTATATCATCAACCTATCCGGCAATGATGGAGTTCAGCGGATCTTTAACCTATGGTTTTTATGGTGTGATGAGCATACTATCTCTCATTTTTGTCTGGAAAATGGTCCCCGAAACCAAAGGAAAAACTTTGGAAGAGATGGAAGAATTGTGGAAAAGGTAAAATTCACATCTCAAGTCTCAGTTCTTTTACTACAAAGCAGGTACTAGCCCGGAATTCTCACAGAAAATATGTGAAGTGTGTCATGGTTTGAAATGAAAGTTTAGAATTAATCTTGTGATGCAGCTTGCTCCAACCTTTTATTGATTTTCTCTTTAAGATATAATGGTTTGATAACTTTTACTTTTTCACCAAAAGACAAAATAGCAGATTCCAATTCATAATTCGGAATCACCTCAATAGTTACCCGAAGTTTGTCGCTAACCCTCACCGATTTCTGACTTGGATGGATCGGCTTGGTTTTTACATATGGTGCCATTTCTTCTGAAAATTCCAGGATTACCTGCTCCACCTCTCGATCGTGATGCTTGGTAACACCGATGATATCATAGAAGTAATCATTCCAGTCGATGTCTGTCGGGATGTATTTGCCACGGGTTTGTTCAATGGATTGTATCCGGTCAAGGGCAAGATTCCAGGTTGGAAGATCTCTTTCTTGATTCAGGCCGAACACAAACCATCGGTTATTGTATTGTTTCAAATAGTATGGATGAAAGGTGAGTTTAAACGGTTCATCGGATTTAAAATCCTGGTATTCAATCTCAAGGACTTCCTCTTTAATGATCGCATCATAAAGCCGGGAGAGATATTCGATACCTTTCAGATCTATGTTTGATTCAAGGCCGATCACTTCTTTCGACGTATGATCCAGTCCCAACCGATCCTTCAGAACCGGCAGCATTTCCTGAACTGCTTCAAATTGCGGTGCGCCGGCAAAGCGTGATAATACAGATATAGCCGCTTCGATCTGGGATATTTCGCTTTCATTGAGTGGCTGATTACTGATGGAGAACTCCGGGTCAAGGTAGCGATAATACACTTTTCGACCATCTTTTTTTCGATCCAGGGGGATTGCCCACCCCTGGTCACTCTCCATAAACTTGATATCATCAAACAGCTGCCGCCTTTTGATTCCACTGCCCGGACCATTAAATTCTACAAGCGCCTTATTGATCTCACTAAGCAGATCCTCCCAAAAATATTTCCGGCCGGTATTGCGGAAGCAGCGGTCTAAAACCCGGTAGCGTAAAAGGGCATTTTTGTTTATAGACATGGGGTGTTAATTTCTGTGCAGGTAGAGTGCATTATATATGAATACCTTTTATAATTGATGTGACCGAAAACTAAAGTGTGAATTCGGTTGAGAAATATTAATTTAAAATCTTTAAATAAAAATACCTGCTTTTTGATATTGACCGTGCGTGCTGGTTCCCATCCAGGAACAATGATCGGCACGTAATCCTGTCGTTTGTGGTAATTGCAATACCTGACAGGATGAAAGTTTCGATTTGATTTGGACTGGGAAGCAACTGTGGAATTGACGGTTTGTTTACTGGGAATCAAAAAGGACTATTATTTTTCATCGGCATTGTCTACTGATAAATGTTGACGATCATAAATAAAGAATATCAGGGCAGGTATTTTTTTTTTATTCACCACATGAGTATTACAGATAAAAATATCATCGAATTGAGAGATGCTTTTCAAAAGCTCAAAACTAAAGAAGATCTGATACAATTATTGAATAGATCTAACTTCTTTTTGTATGGTGAAAAATCTGAAGATTTTAAACTAAAATCGCTCACCTATTATTCAAATCCTCGGCTCTCTGGTGATTGCTACATAGAGTTTAAAATTAATAAGAAATCTGGCGGACAAAGAGTTATACACGCTCCCAATAAAGGCCTCAAGGCAATACAAGGAGCATTAAACTTAGTTTTACAGTCAGTATATGAACCGCATATAGCTGCAACCGGGTTTGTCAGAAACAAATCAATTGTCGATAATGCCAGAAAGCATGTAGGTAAACACTATGTTTTCAACACAGATCTAAAAGATTTTTTTCCGAGTATAGATCAAGCGAGATTTTGGGGGCGATTACAATACCCGCCATTTAATCTGAATGAAGATTATGGCAAACTTGAAATTGCTAATAGAATTTCAGCTCTTTGTTTTACAAATCTTGAGGTTGATAGAAAGATAAATGGAAAATGGATTAAGGAAATAAAGCCTGTTCTTCCGCAAGGTGCTCCAACTTCTCCTACAATATCAAATATTATTGCTGAAAGTCTGGATAGAAAGCTTACAGGTTTGGCGGACAGATTTGGATGTGTGTATACCCGATATGCTGATGAT
>RECI01000057.1 GCA_007694095.1 Balneolaceae bacterium
GAAACAGAGAAACAGAACAACAGAACAACAGAACAACCGAGAAAGTGAAAAAATGAAAAAGTGAAATTCGTTGATTGTGATGAGAGTTTTGCCAAAAAAACACTTTGTCGGTTGGACATTTATCTGTTTGTCTGTTCTTCGGTTCAAGAGTTGCCTGTTAACTAAAAACGTCAACCATATTTAGGCATCAACACATCAACAACCTTGAACCTTGAACCCTGAACCTTGACTCTGGCAGGAGCGCCAAAAGGCGGCGCACTCTGCCAGGTCGCCTTGGACTGATGACCCTTGACCCTTAATCCCTCGCTAATTTCACTGATATATAGTTGTCATAGTATTTCATCTGTACAATTTCTCCATCTTCGTTGCGGATAAAACGCATGCTTTCACCGTCCGCGCCGTTATCCCGGATTCGTACAAAATGATCCTTGTCTATCCTGCGGAAGGTGTTGAATTCACCGGGATTGGCGGAGGGCAAACGCATCATCATCAGCTTATCACCCCAGGTACCCACGTAAATGGTGGATCTCAGAACGTCTTCCTCATAGTACCCGGCGTATTCCTGAAGCTCGGCTGCCAGGTCAGCATTTTTTTCGGGTTTAATCTCGCCTGCTTTGGAGAGGATGGCGTGCATGCCGTGAACATATTTGCCCGGATTGGGATTGCTGCTGTTCATCATTACTGAGTAGGCCATTTTGGTTTCGGGTATCATCGCCAGTGAGCTTTTATACCCGGGGCAGTGTCCGCCGTGCCCCACCCACTTTTTGCCATCGGGTCCTTTGTACACCGAAAACCCCAGTCCCCAGCTGGTGCCAAAATCGCTGTCCATCCAGTGGATGTTGTGCATGTTTTTGATGGTAGACGGATGCAGAATCTCCTCTTTATCCGCTTCATAGAGCCGGAACTGCCAGGCCGCAAAATCGGCAAGATCCTCCACGGTAGAGCTGAATCCGGCAGCAGGGATCACCCCGTTGGGTTGAAACATCTCCAGTTTCACCTGCCTGCCGTCCATGGTTTCGAACGAGTGACCTACGGCCAGCTGGCTTCCCCACAGCTCTGCGGGCATGTCGGGGCGGGTATCATCGAGGCCAAGCGGACTCAAAATGTGTTCCTGTATAAAGTCATTATACTCCTGTCCGCTTATCTCTTCCACAACAAATCCCAGCAGTGCCATGGCCAGGTTGCTGTACTGGAAATAGGTCGACGAAGGATAAAGTGTTTGCTGCTCGTTCAGCTTCTCGAGAATCTCCTCTTTGGTTGGGAAGTTTTGAGCGGGGTCTGTCCAGTGCGGCCACGCATTTTCGCGGGGAAGGCCGGAGGAGTGGGTGAGAAGGTGCCGGATGGTAATGGGTCCGCTGAGTTCATACTGCTGCGCGAGGTTATACTCCGGAAGCAGATCCGCGATCTTATCATCCAGCCTCAGCAATCCGTCCTCGTATAACTTCATGATCGCCACGGAGGTAAAGAGCTTGGAGATGGAACAGACACTGCAGATGGTATTCACAGACATCGCCAGGCCGGTTTCGGGGTTCGCCTGCCCGTAAGCACCTTTCCAGATCACCTCCTGGTCTTTCAGCGCAATGGCGCTGATGCCGGGTAACCTGTCAAATTTCTGCATGGCATCCAGCCACACTTCCACCAGGGTTATCGCTTCAGTATAGTCGGTAATATCATCGTTTTCTGCTGCCGCATCATGCGCAAACGCCATTCCATTCAAGAATAACGTACATAATATTGTTATTAGTAGGTTTCGGTATCCCATTGTGCCCTGTAACTTTTTTATGATTTCTTTTTTTTTGATGGAGCCCCAAATTGAAACAAAAAAAATCTGTTTTGCAACAGTATTTTGCTGAGGATTTATGCCTTTTATGTTGCTAATAATACCGGCTTGAATTGAGGGTTTTTTAAACGACCAAGAGAGCAGAGAAGGTATAAATATCAGAGACAATGTATCGAATATCAAAAAAGGAGACCCACAAAAACCTTAGCGCTCTCAGCGTCCATCGCGGTTAAACCTACAGGTTCTAAGGAGATATAAAGGGAACGGCGGTTCGGCATTCTCCCGGTTTTCTGGATGTAACCATTTGACTCCCATCATCGTATGCTTAGTAAATTCTTCAGAATCGGATGCTCTGATGTTCATTACCACTTCAAACTCATATACCATTTTCATTCGTGATTTAACCCGCCTGTTTGTTACGATTTTGTGGATTTTTCCTTTTCTGCTTTGCCCGGATTTAAATGCGGAAGCACAGAATCATACCGGAGATATTGTTGTACAGGAAGGGAGATCGTATCTCGCAAATGCCTACAGAGTAGAAAGCGGAAGTATAAATATCGATGGCCGGCTTGATGAAGATGCCTGGAATTTGGCTGATGTAATTACCGGGTTTACACAAACATCACCCAACCCGGGTGATGACGCAACCGAGAGAACGGAAGTGATGGTACTTTACGATGATCATGCCATTTATATCGGCGCCCGGATGTACGACAGTTCTCCCGATTCTATTGCAGCCACACTTTTCCGAAAAGACGGAAATGGGTATAGTGACTGGATCAGCGTTGCGATCGATAGTTATAATGACCGCCGAACCGCTTTTGTATTTTCTGTAACACCCAGAGGAGTGCGAAAAGATATGATGATATTTAACGATAACCAGTTTGACCAAAGTTGGGATGCGGTTTGGGAGGCCGCGGCAAGAATCGATGAAGAGGGGTGGACGGCAGAGATGAGGATTCCGCTTTCACAGCTCCGGTATAATGGTGAAGAAAAAGACGGTGAACGAAGCTGGGGAATCAACTTCATGAGAGAAATCGCCAGGAAAGGAGAAGAGGCATTTTGGGCGCCTATTCCCCCGGAATCATCCGGGTTTGTCTCCAGGTCAGGCCGGCTTGAAAATATCAGAAATATCCCTCAATCCCGAAGGCTTGAATTTTTGCCTTACGCGTCGGGCAAACTCGATCGCACACCCGGCAACCCGGCCGATCCATTCTACCAGCAAAACGTATTTGGTTCGAGAATCGGTGCGGATGTCAAATATGGAATCGGTTCAAATATGACGTTAACAGCAACGATAAATCCCGATTTTGGCCAGGTTGAGGTAGATCCGGCTGTTGTGAATCTTACCGCCTTTGAGACATTTTTTCCAGAACGACGCCCGTTTTTCCTGGAAGGATCCGAGATTTTTAACTTTGGGTTTTCAGGCAATATCCAAATGGGCGACGAACCGCGTATCCTGCATACACGGCGTATTGGCAGAACACCCCAGGGCCGCACTCCCGGCAGTGCCCTTTTTTCCGATATTCCCACACAAACTCCGATCGCGGGAGCCGTTAAGCTGAGTGGAAAAACGTCAGGCGGATGGTCGGTTGGCTTCCTCAATGCTCTTACCATTGAACAGGATGCGCAATTTACTCCGGATGGCGAAACCATTGAATCGATCCCTGTAGAACCGTTAACCAATTATTCAGTCGGGCGGATTCAGCGTGATTTTCGTGGCGGCCAAACCGTAACCGGTATCATGTTCAATAGCTTGTACCGCAATATTAACACCGATGCATTGCGGAATCAGTTAACCGATCAGGCCTATAGCGGCGGTGTGGATTTTGAGCAGAGCTGGTCGGACCGGAAGTATCGGATAAACGGACATTTTACTGGAAGTTATGTCACCGGCGACCCGGCTGTCATCGAGCGCATTCAGCGTTCAAGTGCCCGTTATTACCAGCGCCCGGATGCCGGCCACCTCAATCCTGATCCGGACAGAACAGATATGGCAGGTACATACACCGATCTGATGTTTACATCAGAAACCCGTAAATGGATCACTCAGGTTCGCGGTTATCAGATAAGCCCGGGTTTTGAAGTGAATGACATGGGATTTCAGTCAGTGGCCGACCGGCGGTCTCTGTCCGGAATGGTTATCAGACAGCAGCAAAGCCCGGCGTGGATTTTCCGTAATTATAATATTTGGGTCGCCTCTATAGGAACCTGGAATACCGCAGGCAATCCGCTGAATAACCTGAGCGGAACGGGTGCATTCTTTAATTTTAAGAACTTCTGGACATTTAATTACAGTATGCTTGTGGGGATTCGAGCGCTTGATGATCGCCTCACCCGAGGAGGGCCGCTTACAGGAAAACCGGCAGAATTTGGTATAAATATGAATTTAAATAGTGATTATCGCAAAGATCTCAGATTCTCACCAGGCTTCTTCCACAGGAGAACGGAACTGGATGAGCATTTGACAAGTGTCTGGCTATCGGTTCGATATCGACCGCATCAGGCGGCTACAATTACCATTCAGCCCACCCTGTCAAGAAATTTTAATGCAACCCAATATGTCAGAACAGTTGCTGATCAGCAGATGTCCGAAACCTTTGGAAACCGGTATGTATTTGCGGACCTTGATCAAACCACGCTCTCTGCTTCGATTCGGGTTGACTGGACATTTACTCCGGACCTGAGTCTCCAGCTCTTTGTTCAGCCGTTTGTATCCGCCGGTAAATTTGGCCGGTTCAAGGAGTTGTCACGTCCGAAATCAATCCGTTACAATGTTTATGGAGAGGATGTGGGAACGGCGGTATTCCTGGAAGAAAGCAACCGTTACCGTATTGATCCCGATGGAATGGGAACCGGAGAATTTGAAATTGCAAACCCGGATTTCAATATCCGCTCGCTGCGGGGAAATGCTGTTATGCGGTGGGAATTCCGGCCCGGATCAACACTGTTCCTGGTGTGGCAGCAAACCCGTGAAAGCCGCGAAAATACCGGCACATTCAATACGGGCAACGACTTTGGCGAACTCTTCCGCAGCGAGGCCAGCCACACGTTTTTAGTCAAGTTTTCATACTGGTTCGGAATGTAAATCAGGCACCGGTGCAGATGCATTCTTATTAAACCGCAGAACAGAGAAACCGAGAAATAACGAAGTGG
>RECI01000190.1 GCA_007694095.1 Balneolaceae bacterium
GAACAATCACTGCCCGATGCCCGATTAGTCAGCATCAATCAGGCCGGGCATTTTCCCTTCATAGAGAAACCCGAAGAGTTTACAAAGCTGGTTTCAGATTTTATCAGAAAGCATTCGTGATTTGAGAGATTTCCAATTCTTTTCTATTCTATGACGCTGATACGGGCTTCATCCCGGTTACTGCATTGCAGGCACCCTTTAAAGGCTCAGCGCCGGGCGGATACCGGAATCCCTGCCGGTGATAGTAGTTGGGCTATTTCTTTTTCCATAGCCCTGCATTAGCACTTTTTAACTTTCTCCCTAAATTTTGTAGCTGATCCGTATTTAAATGATGAGCAATGAACCGGGAAAATATGTAACAAGTTGTGATTTTTTTTGTACACTCTGAAAATCGATCCACACCAAATGCATTCGGTTGTATTCATACATTTACAACCATGCTGATCAGTTCAATAAATAAAGCCACATAAGAGGAGGTAATGTTATGCAACGAAGAGAATTTATCAAACAAACAGGTCTGCTGCTCGGCGCTGTGCCAGCAGCAGGGACTATTTCAATATCCAAGATCCTTCAAAAAGAATCTGCATCTGCATTCGACCCGATGAATTGGTCTGATGTCCGGGATCAATTTCCGCTGACCCGTTCACACATCCATTTGGCCACCTTCCTGCTTGCAAGCCACCCGCGGCCTGTGGCAGATGCGATTGAAAGGCACAGACACGCATTGGATGAAAACCCGGTTTTCTATTTTGAGGAGAACTTCATGACAGCGGAATCTATTCAACGGGCTGCGGCCGCAGAGTATCTTGGAGCCAACCCAGATCATATCGCGCTAACTGACAGCACGACGATGGGCCTGGGCCTTGTCTATGGCACACTTAAACTTCGCCCTGGACAGGAAATTCTCACAACCACTCACGATCATTATTCAACGGAGATGTCCATCCGCCACCGCGCCGAACGTACGGGTGCGTCCGTCCGGCAGATCTCCCTTTATGACAACCCTGCCGATGCATCGGTTGACGAAATTCTCACCCGCATGCGAAATGCGATTACCCCGCAGACCCGTGTACTGGCAGTTACCTGGGTACACTCCAATACGGGAGTGAAACTTCCCATTGCAGAAATGGCGCTGGTGTTACAAGAGATGAACGCCTCCCGGGAAACCGATGACCGTGTTCTTTTTTGTGTAGATGGCGTGCACGGTCTGGGCATTGAGAATGTCAATGTTAACGAACTGGGTTGCGACTTTTTGATTGCCGGAACACACAAATGGCTTTTTGGCCCCCGGGGAACAGGTATCATCTGGGGCAGGCCGGAAGCGTGGAATGCCGTAGCACCCATTATGCCGAGCTTCGGGCCCGATTATGGTGTCTGGCTGGGTTTTCTCACCCCTGACCAGGTTCCTGTGGGAGATCACTTTACCCCCGGCGGATTCCACTCTTTCGAGCATCGCTGGGCCCTCGGTGAAGCCTTCCGATTCCACCTCAATATTGGGAAGGCCCGCGTACAGGAACGCATCCATTTGCTGAACACACTGGCCAAGCAGGCACTTGCAGAGATGCCGCATGTACGGCTGCATACGCCCATGAGTGAAAATCTTTCATCGGGGATGATCTGTTTTGATGTGGACGGTTATACACCATACCAGGTCGTTGAAAATCTTCTTGTGCACCGCATCATTGCCAGCACTACTCCATATAGAGAAACTTACGCCCGTTTGGCCCCGAGCCTGATCAATAATGAAGAAGAAGTTCAACGTTGCGTTGATGTGATCGCCGAGATGCGATAGCTCTGCTGGTATTTCCCTTATTTTTCATTCGACATTCAAATGTCATGAGGCAAATTATTTTAGTTCTGCCAGGACTTCTGGATTGGAAATCTGTATCGTTTGTGGTACATACAGGTGTGCTTCATGTGGACCCGGAAGAGCATTGAAAATAGTGTCCGACTTCGGAAGTCTATCGCTTAATCCGGGTTAAAACTAAACTCACAGATGTTTACAAGTCATCTGAATTGATATCAACAGTAATCATGAAACCGTTTGGACCGCTGGATTGAAAGGCATTATCTCCCAGATGATACGCCTGAACTTCATTCGGCATCATGACCATGACTTTGAGATGCCGGTTCTGAATTGAAATAGCACTGACAAAACATCGGCAGGTACAGGCTTCGATGGCTGTTGCATTTAAAGCCCAATCGGTTACCTAATCATTCCCACTTCCCGGATGAAACACCACAAATACGGTTCCACCCAAAAATATGGCCAAAATACTGATCGTCAGAATCTTCTTCATATGGAATACTCATTGACATTGCAGTCCGACAGGCCACAGCCGCGGGCATCATACCGAATATATGTATGCTGTTCGGCAAGGCCGTTATAATCGTGTTCAAGGTTAGTAAGATAATTGGCCGCTTTTACAAGCGAAGGACCTTCCCCCGTGGTGCCGTACGCAATGCGAACACCATCTGAAGCTCTGCAAAATCGTACTTCTTGTTCCATAATGAATTAAGTGGTAAAAAAATTGAACCTCTTAATCTACTCTGATGTAAACCAAATCTTTGATGCTGATAAATTTACTTGCCGGTAATATGTTAAAACCTTTATTATCCTGAAACATAAATCGGTGTTCTGACTAATTAATGATATCCATAATCAAAAGTAATTATGGAAAAATCGATAACAAACATTTGTACTGGTTTCATATCCCTGTCAGTTCTGATCCATTTATTAACCGTATCGGGATGCCAGCATTCAGAATTACCCGGGCAATTTACTGAAGGGTTTGTTCAAAGTACTGACGGAATAGAATTGTACTATCGGATTATGGGTGCCGGACCTGATACCCTCATCATGCTGCATGGCGGACCGGGTTTGAATTTCGATTATCTGGCACCAGACCTTGAGCCACTGGAAGAATTGTTTACCCTCATTTATTATGACCAGCGGGGCGCTGGCAGATCCACCCTCTTGAGAAATCCTGATCTGCTCTCCGTTGATGCCCATGTTGCCGATCTTGAAGCCGTTCGAAACCATTTCGGTCTTAACAAAATTTCCCTGTTTGGCCATTCCTGGGGCGCTATGCTCGCTGCTTTTTATGCAGTTGATCACTCAATAAACCTGAACAAGATGGTGTTTGCAAGCCCGGGCCCGCCGCGTTTTGAGCCCTATTTCCCAAAGCTGCGTCCGAACCTGATGGCATGGATGGACAGCACCATCCATGAGGAAACAGTACGACTCATGGCCGCAACGCAGGACACCACCATTAGTGCCCGTGAATCTTGCCAAAACTTATGGGAGGTCTTTATTCGCGGATATTTTTCCGATCCCGATAACCTTGAGCTGATTCGAAGTATGCGAGGTGATTTTTGCACGATGGAGGACGAAGTGATACGAAATACGCCTGTGGTCAGCACTCATACCATGGAAACAATCAGTGATTATGACCTGAGAGAGAGCTTTCCTGATATAGAAATTCCGGTGCTCATCATAACCGGTACAGATGATTTTTTTCCGGTTCAGGCAATGCGGGAATGGGAAGCGGCATTTCCGGATTCAAGGCTTGTGCTATTGGAAAATGCGGCACACTACCCCCAGATTGAACGTCCGAAAAAGTTCTTCAGGTTCGTTACCGGATTCTTATTTCAATAGGTACCACCATGTATTCAATGGAAAATCTTAAAAGATCAAAGAAGGAGGACCAAAAGTTCCATTAGAACAGGTTTATTTATGTCATCTATAAGCAACAATATTTACTGATGCCCACCTTAGAGTATAAATGTATTTGCTATCTACGCCTCCTTCCCCTGTAGTATCATTTCTTTTTTTCTCTCTTACATTGCAAAAACCGTTCAATTTGTTCAAATTATCAATTCGGATACATCTAACCGAAACCAAAACCTATTGCAACAACCATGTCTTTTTTCTCTCCTTCAAAATTCACAATAAACTACATTTTGATTTTACTGATTATGGGATGTGCAGGATTGTTATTCCTGATCAGTTGCGACGAACCGGAAACGTTGAATTATATGGTTTGGACCGCAGACCAAAACGCGGATAACCTTTACATTCTTGATCCGAATGGTTCGGTTCTGGAAATTATTGACGGTGCCACACTTGGCGGTGCCCAACGCCCCCACATGCTTTGGGGTGTACCGCCCGATCCTTATGTTTACAGTGCTAACTCCGTATCGGGAAATATAACGGTACTGGATACGCGCACCAACACTGTAGTGGCCGTAGTGGAAGGTGTTGGTAAACTTCCACACGCTGCACAACCGGTTCCCAACCGTCCCGATCATATTTACATTTCAAACATTGGCCCGCAAGGTGTGGATGAAGACGGCAACCCTGATAAAGGTGAAACCATATCCGAAATCATCCGACGGGAAGGGTCGGACGGATACACATGGGAACTCACCCGTTTTCTTGATCTGAAAGCAGATCCGATGCTTGCCGATAGTGAACTTTTCCCAAGCAGAAGGCCGGTTTGTGCAGGGTTTACACCTGACGGCAACTCCATGATGGTAACACTGTTTAACGGAGGAATGGCTGTGGTGGACCTGAATGAGTGGCGGGTAAGTAAGGCGTGGGGACGGGATGAAATCGCTGAACACGGCTGCGGTTTTGCCGAATCTCCCCTGGATAACGAGATTTATGTAACAGCCGGTGGTATGCATTCATCCTGGCTCTATGTTTTCGAATTCACAGATACAGGCCCGGAGCTTGTAGTATCTCATAATTTATCACAACACGGTCATGACGCACATGGCGCCTGGGTAGATACCGAAAGAAACGAATTATGGATCATTCATCGCGTAAGTGATAATGCCACAATCCATCCGCTCGCCACCATTCGTG
>RECI01000132.1 GCA_007694095.1 Balneolaceae bacterium
CCGGATCTGTCAGCGTTGCGCGATCTTGGTATACTGAACCCTATAAACCGGGCAAATCAGATATGTGATTGGTTAGGTTTAAAGTTGGGTTAAAATTGGTTTGCATGCAAAGGGATTGTTCTGCCTGCGGCAGTACTCTTCCCTCAGAGACGGCCCAATGATTAAGTACTTCGCAGTGAGTTTGATAATCAATGGCTGTCATGATTCGCCGGTAATTGTAGCTCTGATAGTATCGCGTAAAGACCTCAATGGCATCGGGGAGATAGCGCATTTCATAGTGTTGGCACACCAGGCGCCCCACAGTGCTGTGACAGGGAGATTTTAGTTTACTCACCGGCGTGTCGGGACTTTCGCTATCGCTCCAGCTTTTCACTTTTCACTTTTCACTTTTCACTTAAATTTGTGTTAGAACCAAATATTCTAAAAAATTAAGACCTGTTTGTGCGCAATTAATTTTAAAGAAAGAAAATTTTACTTAGCTTATATAGACTAAATACAAATAAAGAATGAATTATCCTTTGACTTTGTTATTACGTACATGCTACTCCAGGTAAAAAATATTGAGAAATCATTTGAAAAAGATGTTCCCGTAGTAAGGAATACCTCTTTTTATGTGAAAGAGAATGAGATATTTGCCTTATTGGGGCCAAGTGGTTGCGGTAAAACCACAACTTTGCGGCTTATTTCCGGTTTTGAGAAGCTAGATAGCGGAGAAGTAATTTTGGCAGATAAATTGCTGTCATCAGATTCCAGGCATGTTGCCCCGCAAAAACGGGGAATAGGATTTGTTTTCCAGGACTATGCCCTATTTCCTCACATGTCAGCACTGGACAATGTGGCTTTCGGCCTCACAAAACTTCCACGATATAAAAGAAAAGTTTTCGCAGAAGAAGTTCTTTGCCGCACCGGAATGGGAGATCATAAACATAAAAGCCCCGCTGAACTCTCAGGCGGCCAGCAGCAGCGTGTGGCACTGGCAAGAGCCATAGCGCCGGAACCAAAACTTGTGCTTCTTGATGAACCGTTTTCCAATCTGGATGCAATGTTACGGGATACCACCCGCAAAGAGGTTCGGGCGATCTTAAAAAAAGCCGGAATGAGTGCAATATTGGTTACACACGACCAGGAAGAAGCCCTCTCTTTTGCCGACAGGATTGCAGTGATGAATGATGGGCACATCGAACAAATAGGTACGCCAGAGGAAGTCTATTATAAGCCAAGAACAAAATTCGTAGCTCAATTCCTGGGCAGAACAAATATTTTCGAAGCTAACGTTGACGATTCGGATACGATTTTTACCCAAATCGGGTGTCTAAAATTAAATTGCAGGGCTAAAGGGCAAATCACATGCTCAATAAGGCCGGAACATCTTACCATCGAAAAAGCAAACGGACAAACCATTGGCTGTACACGCGGAGTAGTTGTGGCAAGAGAGTTTAAAGGGCACGATATCACCTACCACGTGGAATGCAACGGCGAGCGATTTATTGTCCATACCGATAATCGCATTCTCTTCGAAAAAAATGACGAAGTAGTATTGAAAGCGCTCGAACCGGCTGTTGTACTGGAAAATGTGAACTGATTTGGCTCAAAATTAACAGGATTTCAGCCGTTTTTCCTGATCTTTTTAACATGCCATAATTCAATAGAAAGCCAAAAACCCCTCCCAGTTCCACAATTTCACAGTCCAATGTCACAAGCCCCGAGGGATAAACCCCAAAGGGGCAGGCGGGACGCTTACTCCATCTGGATTCCACAGTTTCACGGTTTTCAATCAACGTAGTGTATTTTTCATTTTTGCTGAAACGAATACCCTGATTCAAACGTAAACATAGATCAATAATCATCATTTGGTTTACGTTTGAGGTTTCATGTTTTTCCCCATTTTTCTCGTTTATGCACTTTTTTTAGCTGGCCTGAATTTAGGTAATAATGAAATCTCCGGATTTGTATTTGATGGTGAGACCGGAGAAAAACTACCTTCAGCTACCATACTGATTGAAGGAAGCTACCGCGGCACGATCACTAATAATGATGGTTTTTTTACAATTACCCCTGGTGAACTTCCGGTTGTACTATTCATCAGATATATCGGTTATCAAAGCCAACAGGTGGAAGTTCATCCTGACACTCAATTTCCTCTGGAGATTGGCCTTCAACGTTCGGTTACTGAAATGCAGGAAATTGTGGTGACGGAGAGAGATCCCGGACTTTCTATTATGGAACTGGTGATTGAACGGAAAAAGCTGTGGCGGGCAGGGCTGCAAACGTATCAGGTTGATGCTTACACACGACAGTTACTCAGTAATGATACATCCATTGTTTCTATTACAGAAAGCAGCTCTATTGCTTACTGGGATAAAGACCGCGGCAGCAGGGAAGTTCAGCTATCCAGGAAGCAAACGTCCAATCTCTCCGATGACCAGAATTTTGCCGGTGTCCGCTATCTCCCGAACTTTTATGATGACAATATCGAAATTGCAGGTTACAGTTTGATGGGGATTACCCATCCGAATGCCCTCAGATATTATCATTTCAGACTTCTGGAGACAGAACAGATGGATGGGAAACCGGTTTACAAAATCGAAGTTACTCCGCGTCGTACCCGTCAGCCATTATTTGAAGGCACAGCCTGGGTGCTTGGCCGCGATTATGCCTTGCTCGAGGTGGATTTAAAACCGAATGATGTGGTTAATTTCCCGCCACCTGTCCAGGATTTCAACCTCACCTACAAACAACAATTCAGCAATTACGGGGGAGAATACTGGTTGCCTGTGGATATGCGTATAGAAGGTTTGATACGGATTGGGATGGTTGGACTGCGCTTCCCTGCCATTAATTTCAGGCAGGTGTCGCGATTGTCCGATTACCGGATCAACGTGAACCTCCCCGACTCAGTTTATCAAACTGATGAATGGCTTACACGTGCAGATTCACTTACCGTGGAAGAAAACCGGGCTTTAGTAGAGCCGATACCTCTTTCTCTCGAGGAATCCCTGGCCTACGAAACCATCGACAGCACCAAAACCCTTGAAGAAGCCTTTAAACCGGAAGGGTTTTTAGCGCGAATGGCATCAGCTTCCGATGAAAGTGAGAGTTCGGGAATTTTCCTAAATATTGGCGGTGTTATTCCAGATGGCTTATCGCCGAGGGGAAGATTTAACAGGGTGGATGGTTACCACCTTGGACTGAACTTTGACCGCAGGTTTGATAAGGGGCGATACCGGTTGAAGGGATTTGGCGGGTACAGTTTCAACAGCAGTTTATGGGATTATGGAGGATCAGCAAACATCCTATTTGCTTCCATTGGAAATACAAGAATTCACGGATTTGCAGGATATGAAAATACCACATCAACCCGCTACCTGTCACAATTTTATAGCACGGGTATGAACAGCATAGCTACTGTCATAGGCGGCGATGACTATTTCGATTACTTCCGGAATCAAAGCACGTTTGCCGGTATTGAAGCCCGCCGGATATTGCCGAGGTTAAATCTTACTGTTACCGGCAGGCGTGAACATCATAAAAATTTTGAACAAGATTCCGAATTTGATCACAGCTGGTTTGGATGGCATAAATTAAGGCGCCCAAACAGGGAGATTGTGGAAGGTCGGTTACAATCCATCGGGCTTGAAATTGGATACAATGTGTCGTCAAATGACTTTGGATTTGCCGGAAAGCGGCAGGCTGTTATAGGTGCAGAATTCAGCGGCAATTCCATTGGCAGCGATTTCGATTTTACAAAACTTGGATTACGGCTCGACTGGAACATGCAAACATTCTACAAGCGGCGTCTGTTTGCCAACACACTGGATCTGCATTTGTCAGCTGGTACATCTGTCGGTGAGTTGCCTTTGCAGCGTTTTGGGGCAATCGACGGGTCTCTGAATTATTTCACTCCATTTGGCATATTAAAAACCCGCCGGTTTGTACCCTACGAAGGGTCTCGCTACTGGATAGCCGCAACAGAACACAATTTCCGGACCATTCCGTTTGAACTGCTTGGCATTCGGCCGCTTGTTGATCGCGGGTGGGGGATAATCATTTTTGGCGGGGCAGGCTATACTGATGCGGGCAGTGCTTACCCGGATGATTTAATGGTAACGGATGGTATCCACACCGAAATCGGGATCAGCCTGAACAGTATTTTTGGCATACTTCGGATTGATTTTGCCAGGCGGCTTGACAAACCGGGCACATTTATCGGCTTCAGTGTGCCCAGATACTTTTGATCATGTGTGTTTGTTAATCTGTAACCCGGTTAAAACTCATGGTTTTCAGCATCCAGTCGGGAAGTGGCTTTTGATGCTTCCTCTTTTTGAGATTAATGTACCAGCCCAGCTTTTTAAGAATTGGCAGTTTATGTGCCTGAACAAATTCAATAAGTGTGCCGTCAGGATCCTCGATGTATGAGAAGCGTCCGGCAGCTTCGCCCATATCAAATGTGGAGGCACTGTCTACCGTAAATACATAACCCAGCCCCTCACATTTTTCTTTAAGTAATTCCATGTTTGTAACATCAAAGCAAATATGGATAAAGCCTGGATCCCCCCAGTATCGGTCTGAGTAAATTTTTTGTGGTTGACGATCGAGAGCCTGGATTAACTCGATGTCGATATGCCCGAAGAGCCGGCTGAAGGCGCCTTCATCACGCTGTTTTTTTCGCAGCAGCAACCTGCGGAACTGATGGTTTTCATGCAAGTCATCGAATTGTCCTGTTTCATCGTATACGATTGTCTCAAAACCAATTGCCATTTTATAAAGCGGCAATACGGCATCAATATCACTCACACCAATTACAGCTCCACAGACTCCGCCGGTACTATGTTTACCATTCTGAAACCAGGTGCTTCCCTTAAC
>RECI01000069.1 GCA_007694095.1 Balneolaceae bacterium
AAACGCCGAATATGGATGAGCTGGTAAGAAACGGTGCACTATCTTTTCGCACCCGTGGCGTAATGCCTACCGTTAGCGGTCCCAACTGGGCTTCGCACCTGCTGGGAGCCGGACCCGAACAACATGGGGTAACATTCAACGGATGGGCTCCTGACAATATTATTCTTACGCCAACAACCACCGATGAACAAGGCTACTTCCCTTCTGTCTTTTCGGTAATCAGGCAACAAAGACCTGATGCTATAACCGGATTTTTTTATGACTGGGATGTGCTAATTGATATTTTTAACCGGGATAACATTACCAGGGTTGAATATTCTGACTTTTACACAGAAACTTTTTCCAAAGCCATTCCATGGATCATTGAAAATAAACCAGCACTGACATTTCTTTATATTGGTAACCCTGATGAGGTAGGACATGAGTTCAAGTGGGAGTCGCCTGAATTTGTGAAATCACTTGAAGATGTTGATGCCATAATTGGTGATCTGATGGATGCCCTTAAGGAAGAAGGGATGTTTTCTGATATCCATTTTATCATAGCCTCCGACCACGGGGGAATTGATTACGGACATGGAGGTGTGAGTATGGATGAGATAAAGGTGCCATGGATTATTTCAGGACCGGGAATCATCCGCAACAGGATGATAGAACATTCCAATGATGTTTTCAATACAGCATCAACCATTGCGGCTTTGCTCGGTGTAGAGCAACCCTGGGAATGGATTGGGCGTCCGGTAAAGGGAGCCTTTGAAGGTTCGTCAATGGCTGATGCCAACCGCAGAGTTTATGTGCCACAGCCTTTCAGTAATATAAGTGGAGGTATTTATGATAAAGATGTTGAAATTAATTTCACAGTGGTCCCTGCCGGCCCGGAGATACGATATACAAGAGATGGCGGAAAACCTGATAAAAATTCTCCCCTTTGGGAAAAACCACAGTTGCTCAATGAAAGCACGGTTTTACGTGCTGCTGCCTTTGATGGTGATAACATGAGCCGCATCAGCACTGTTGATTTTGTGAAGGTATTACCTGTAAGCAGCATTCGTTTGAAAAATCTGCCGGCAACAAAATATGCCGCTGCCGGTCCCTCAACTCTCATAAACCGGCAAATGGCATCAACAGATTTTTTGGATGGGAAATGGCTGGGATTCGAAAGCACCGACCTTGTTGCCACACTTACACTGGCTAAAACCCGGGAAGTATCTTCAATCATGCTGGGATATCTCTATAATCCCAATTCCTGGATCTTTGAACCGCAAAGTTTTATTGTTTCCGGTTCACCAGATGGGAGAGAATATTTTGAACTGGGAAGGATGGATAAAACGACCATTGAACAGTTTAAAAACAGTGGCAGGAATAATCTGAGAATTTCCTTTGCTCCCATTCAGTTAAGGTATCTGAAAATACATGCTGAAAATATCGGGATTTGTCCGCCGGGCCATTCTGGCGAAGGTGAGCCTGCGTGGCTGTTTGTGGATGAAATTCTGGTGAAATGATTTTTGATTAAAGTTGGTTTGTGAAACATTTTATTTTTAGAACGCAGATAACGCAGATGCATAGCAACGCGGATTTTCACAGATTTAATCCTTTAAATCTGCGTTTGAAAATCAGCGATATCTGCGTTCCATTTAATAACCAAATGACATTCATTTATTATTTATGAAATACTTAATAACTCAATAACCAATATGAAAAAAGCATCAATATTCAGTAGATTTAGTTTATACCTGGGCATACTGATTTTTGCAGGGGCATTTGCTCAGGAAAGCTACGGACAACAAAAAGAACTTGACGACAGCTGGGAAACCCTTCGCAGCCGGTCTTATCCACAATGGTTCAAGGATGCCAAGCTGGGTATCTTTATTCACTGGGGGGTGTATTCCGTTCCATCCTATGGCGGACCCGAATCCTATGCTGAATGGTACCTGCGTGGATTGCAGGCAGGTGCGCAGGAACGCATCGACTTCATGAAAAAGTACTGGGGCGAAGATTTTGAATATGAAGACTTTGCACCGCTCTGGAAAGCCGAACTCTTTGATGCAAGGGAGTGGGCCGAAATATTTGAAAGAGCCGGAGCAAAATACATCATTTTGGTTTCCAAACACCATGATGGGTTTGCTCTCTGGCCCAGCGAGTATGCACCGGGCTGGAACAGTGTAGATGTGGGTCCGAAAAGAAATATTGTGGCCGAAGTGGCCGATGCGGTTCGCGAACGCGATATCCGTTTCGGACTCTATTATTCGCTTCCCGAGTGGAACCATCCGCTTCACCAGTGGTATATCGATCCGCACGATCAGATACATACTTATGTGGAACAGCACATGATCCCGCAGTTCAAAGAAGTTGTGGGTACCTACAAACCCGATCTTCTTTTTACCGACGGAGAATGGTTCAATGATGCCGAAGACTGGCATGCACGGCAGCTTATTGCCTGGTATTTCGACCTGGTGGGTGATGATGCCATTGTAAACGACCGCTGGGGGCATGGCAGTAATATCGGCTACATTACACCAGAATACAGTTCAGGGGGTATTGAAACCGACCGTCCCTGGGCTGAAGTGCGGGGTATTGGCCGCTCATTCGGATTGAACCGAAACGAAAAACTGGAGGCCTATAAAACTCCCGCCGAGCTAATCCGCCTTTTCGTGAGAACCGTTGCCTGGGGTGGCGGCCTTACCATCAATGTAGGCCCTTATGCCGATGGCAAAATACCGTTGGTTCAGCAGGAACGCATTGAAAAACTGGGTGAATGGATACGAACCAATGAAGAAGCCATTTATGCTTCAACCACCTGGAAAAGACCCGGAGAAGAGCGGCAGGTAACTCTTGAAAGGATCGACCCTGAAATTAATTTCAACTGGGTACGCAACTCCCCCGGTCATCCCATTGCTGAAGATCACTTTACTGTAGAATGGACCGGTTATATAAAGCCTGATCATACTGCTGAATATCTGTTTTCATCCATGGTGGATGACGGAATGAGGCTATTTATCGATAACCAGTTGGTACTCGATATGTGGGAACCCCTGGAGGAAGGTACAGATTCAGAGGCTATGCGTGAAGACAGAGAAGCATCGCTGCAGGGAAAAATTACCCTTGAAAAGGACCGTTTTTATCCTGTGCGTATTGAGTATTATGAAACCGTGCAAAATGCCCGCATACATCTTTTCTGGGAAAGTCCTGCAGTTGAAAGACAAATCGTTCCACAGCAAAATCTTTTTACCAATGCATCACTTGCCGAGGGTAACGGACTGAAAGGAGTTTATCGCTCTATGCGCCAGTACATTGCCTACACTCATAATCACGGAAACCTCTATGCCACATGTTTTGACTGGCCGGGAGAAGAACTGGCACTGCCCATTGACCGGCCAAAACAGGGTACACGCATAACCTTGCTGGGAAGAGACGGAGAACTGCCATGGACCTATCGCAACGGACAATTGATCATAAATACATCTGCAGTAAAATATAATGAAATGCCCAGCCATTATGCCTGGACCTTTAAAATTGAAAATTATGAATAGGAGATTTTTTTTGATGCTGCCACTTCTGGCGGTCATGTTTTTTTCAGGTTGCAAAACTTCAACTGATGAAATCAGCCTGATACCCATACCCGTTGAAATGAACCATACTGGTGCAGGTTTTACAATCAAACCGGCAACGAAACTGGTTTATAATGATACAGAACTGGAAGTTATTACCGGCATTTCCACAGAGCTCTGGAAAACTTACCTGGGATTTGGATTGCAGACGGAGTTTGCTCAAACTGCACCATCCAATGCTGTTGTCTTTACCATTAATGATGTTTACGATGAAACCATTGGTGATGAGGGCTACAGAATTGACATAAACGGAAACGGTCTGGTGGTTACTGCCAATAAACCGGCAGGGATACTTTACGGAAGTCAGACAGTTTACCAGTTGATAAGCACCCATGCCCACGGCAGGTTGCCGGGTTTGCAGATCACCGATTATCCCAGATTTGGCTACCGGGGTTTACACCTGGATGTTTCCCGCCATTTTTTTCCCATTGAGTTCATTTACAAATTGATTGACCAGATGGCCAAACACAAGCTCAATGTTTTCCACTGGCATTTGATAGATGACCAGGGCTGGCGCCTTGAAATTAAAAAATACCCCAAACTCACCGAAGTGGGTGCCTGGCGTGTAGATATGTCGCACCTGCACTGGAATGCCCGTCCGCTGATCAACGACCCCGAAAATTCTAACTATGGAGGGTACTATACTCAGGATGAGGTAAGGGAACTGGTAGCTTATGCAGCAGAAAGAAATATTACAGTTATGCCCGAAATAGAATTACCCGCACATGTAATGTCAGCACTGGCAGCCTATCCTGAGCTTTCCTGCACGGGGGAGAACCTGGGTGTTCCACCCGGAGGGGTGTGGCCCATTACACATATTTATTGTGCCGGTAATGATGATGTTTTTGAGTTTCTTGAAAATGTATTGCTGGAGGTAATGGAATTATTCCCATCTGAGTTTATTCACATCGGCGGCGATGAAGCTGATAAGACCGAGTGGAAATCATGCCCGAAATGTCAGGCAAGAATTAAAAATGAAGGCCTTGCTGATGAGGAAGAACTGCAAAGCTATTTCATCACCCGCATTGAGAAATTTCTGAATTCTCACGGCCGAAGACTTATGGGCTGGGACGAAATACTGGAAGGTGGACTGGCACCCAATGCAACCGTAATGTCATGGCGGGGAGAAGCCGGCGGTATCGAAGCTGCTAAAATGGGTCATACTGTTGTGATGACACCCGTTAGTCACTGCTACTTTGATTATTATCAGGGTGACCCCGACCTTGAACCTACGGCTTTTGGTGGAC
>RECI01000092.1 GCA_007694095.1 Balneolaceae bacterium
TCCAGTTCAGCCAGAAATTCAAAGTGTTCACCCTCACTTACTCTCTCATAATTCCAGGGAAGTACCGAGGTCAGGTAGTCACTCCCATGGGTTAAACTTGCTCCAAAATGGCCGGTAAAAGTAAGCAAAAGAACCGTTGTTGCTAATATTCCGCGGTAGATATTCAGGTCTCTCCTCTCTCCGCTGATCTCGGCTCTACTGAGCAAAACAGCTGACATAATTGCAAATAGCACTGTTGCAATGCCGGTTACCCTGTGGTAGTCGAGTGTGGATGCCGGGTAATTACCACCAAAAGCAAGCATAAACCCAAACAATGCCGATAAAATCGATGTAAATGCCCCGATGTACACAAGCCACCGTATTCCGGCTCTGAGTTCAGACCGTTTCCCGCCAAGAGTCAAGAGTTCGAGAAATAAACCGGTAACCAGCACCCCGATAGGAAAGTGGACAACCAGCGGGTGCAGCCGCCCCAGGAGTTCCCAGATCCAGTTTTGTGTTAAAGTTTCAATCATGAATATTTTCCAGGACGCAGTATTTCATCGCTTATAGACTGGCTTTATCATAATCAATTAAACCCAAATGATGCAATAGGAAATTGAGCCATGATTTTTGTCATTACACTGCAATTTGCAGTGCGGTGTGGACACAAGTTTGATGCGGTAAAAGAATCATCATTTATTATACTTAATTTCCTGAAAACCAATCAAAACACTTTCAAATGCTCCTTTTTTGTTGGTCATTGTTAAATAAACACCCCTTGAAAATTCATTGAGGAGTCGGAACTGTCACTCCGCTCCAGCTTTTCATCCCGACAAGCATGTCGGGACTGTCGCTGACGCTTCAGCTTTTCGCTTTTGCGGTAATCGCTTTCATTCTGAGCACTTTTCTCTCACACCACAATCCGTTCAAACGCTTGGAGGTGCTATCGCACGCTTCAAGGTTTTCACTTTTCACTTTAAAATCATAACATTCGGAGAAATAATTCTATCGGTATGACAAACATTAACATTACAGTACTCGGAGCAGGCATGGTTGGCAGTGCCATTGCTTTTGACCTTGCAAAAAATCACCGGGTCACCCTGGGTGATATCAACCGCGAAGCCCTAAATCTCGTCAAAACAAAATCGTCTAAAATAAATATCGCGGAGCTGGATGTGACCGATAAAGGCCGCCTGAAAGAATTTATCCGGGATGCAGGCCTTGTCATCAGCGCCGTGCCGGGAAATCTTGGGTTTGAAACCCTTCACACCATTATTGGTGAAGGGATAAACGTTGTAGACATCTCTTTTACCCCGGAAAATCCGCTCGATTTACATGATTTGGCCATTGAAAAAGGGGTTACCGCAATCATTGACTGTGGTGTCGCTCCAGGTATGGACAATATCCTTCTTGGTTATCATAACGAGCGTATGAACGTATCGGACTTTGTCTGCCTGGTAGGCGGGCTGCCCAAAGTCAGAAAATGGCCATTTGCCTATAAAGCCCCCTTTTCACCAGCCGATGTTATTGAAGAATACACCCGCCCTGCTCGGTATGTTGAAAACGGAAATCTTGTTATCCGTGAGCCGCTTACTGATACAGAACTGATTGAGTTTGACCGGGCAGGAACCCTCGAAGCATTCAATACCGACGGGCTTAGAACACTGATTCAAACCATGCCACACATCCCCAATATGAAAGAAAAAACTCTCAGGTATCCTGGTCATGCAGAATATATCAGGGTACTGAAAGCGAGCGGATTTTTCAGTAAAAGTAAAATTCGAACCGGCCGCGATACCTGGGTCATTCCCCTGGAAGTCACATCCCGTATTCTTTTTGATGAATGGAAGCTGCGTGAGACAGAAGAAGAGGTCACAGTGATGCGTGTGCTGATTAAGGGGACCGATGAGCAGAACGACCCGTTTACGATTACATACGACTTGTATGATGAATATTGTAAGGTGACTAACATTTCTTCCATGGCAAGAACAACAGGTTATACGGCCACAGCGGCAGCCAATCTGTTAATCAGCGGTCTTTTTATTGAGAAAGGCGTTATACCACCTGAACTTCTCGGCAAAAACCAGCAGTGTTTTGACTTTCTGATGAATTACCAGAAAGAACGGGGTGTTGAGTACCGGAAACGTGTAGAATATTGCTGATTTCTTAGACTCGAGTTCTGTTTTGATGGTTTGAAGTTCGTAAAAGGAGAAATTATTTCATGGGAATCGTTATGCTCGGAGCGCTTCGCGCCTGTCGCGGACGCTTCGGTAAGGGGGTTTTTCGAAGTTACCAGGCACAAAAAACATTTTCAAAAAATCTGTAACCGTTAGCCACAAATTTTGCCCCAAAAATCGGTCAACACCATAGAGAAGGTGACAGTGACTGAAAACTTAGGACAGTTTCGTGCGATGCCACGGCAGTCTATTCTTCTAACCGAAGACGGTCTATAACCCCCTCGATTCGATCCGGAGCTTTAACGGGACCATCACTCGGGGGCACTTATTGTCTCTCCTGTCCCGGGGACCCAAGGCAGGGGCTCCCCCTTTTTTAAAGGGGGCTGGGGGGATTTAAGGGAAATATAAGATACGTTGTCGAGGTTTTCATGGAAGGATTTTTTTAACCAAAATCACACCATTCACTAATCTGTCACCGGTAGCTCCTCATTTTGCCCAAAAACCGGGCAATACCATTGAGCAAGTGACATTAAAACCCTTTGTGCTGCTTTGTGCCCTGGTGACTTATCCCATAAGGGATCCCTTACGGGGGTGGCGACCCGTTATTCATTCCACAGATTGGGTATGCTTCCATATCCGCGTGCCCGTTCAAGCACGTGTTCAAATGGCATGGTATTTCCGCTGTGAACATCAAAAAGGCGTTTCGAGGTTTCTGAAATCGCATCCGCCATATGGGGATACGGCCGGTCGGTTACGTCAATCAATCCACAATTATAATTTTCACCATCATAGCCACGCCCGGTTAAATCCTGGTCTGCCCACTGAAAATAAGATGTTCCAATCAGCCCCGGATGGGCATAAGCTGCCTCCGTATAATGGCGATAGGCAATCCCCCTCTCTTCCTGGGTATCCACCTGCCAGAGCGATTGAGACATCCCTCTGTCAACCGTTCCGAAGTGATATTCACCAATCATTAACGGCATTTCAGTAATCTCCATAAACTTGTCCATCAGTTCATGCGAGGGGGCAAGTGAATAGGAATTAAAACTGAACACATCAAAAACACCTTTACAAATTTCCAGAACATTATCCTGTGCTCCACCGCCAAACCTGATACCCAGATTTAAATGGCCGGGACTGTGTCGTTTCAGGGCATCATCTACGGTTTCAATAAAAATGCGAAACGTGTCATGAACAAAATCGGTTCTTCTGTCCGGGGTGTCTTCTTCATCGAGATATCTGATCAGCTCCTGTTTGATCGGGCGATCGTCACTCTCTTGAAGAATAAGGTCAACAACCCTGAGCTCAATTCCCTGCCAGGCAGGTTCGTTACCGGTAAAATAACCGATAAGCCAGCGATTATCTCTGTAACGTTCAGTAGATCTTTGAACGGCGGCATCAATTCGCCCTTCAAAGCCGGGCGCGTACACATCAGCCAGGCCCATCAGGCTGCCGTCAATTCCCAGCCCCCCGAGCTGTGTCATGAACGGAACCCGGTTTTGGAGGCGTACCTCATCGTCAGACCAATTTGCGATGGTATTTAAACCCCACCGGTTCATACGGTTTAATATGTTATCGATCGCTTTTTCCCGGTAATGATCACCATAACGGCGATGAAGGTTCCATATTCCAAACGAGGCTCTGTCAGGTTGTTCCGGATTAAATCCTCTGCCTTCCGGCGGCATCACTTTCCACAGGTTAGGCCTGTGGTCGATTCTAACCGCATTACCGCCACCGCCGGGTTGCACAACGTTCACGCCATGGGATAGAAACAGATAGCCTTCTGGATCAACAAACCACCAGCGGCCATCAATTTTTTCCGTTCTGAAAAAACCGGTCCCTTCATCAATTCTTGTATTCATATAGCCGCCGAATTTCGAGTATTGATACTCGCCGGTATCTACCGGCAGACTGTCTTCAGCTTCCCATTCCTCCGTCAGCTGTTCAAGGGATAAGATTTTTCCTTCCCATTCGCCGAGATTCCATTGGCCAAATTCATCCACAACAGGTGTATCATCAAGGTAAACATCACCGGGGTCATCAACGTAGAGTGAAACTGAACGAATCCTGAATTCCTGGTCACCGATTGGCACCCGCATTCGAACTCCGATGGAATCGACACCCCTGAGCGGACCTCTGCTACCATCTCCAAGGTTCACCCAACCGGTATGGCGGGGCTGATTATACATGCCAGCCAGGTCGTGCCAGGCGGCAGGGGGCTGCCGGTAAAACCGAAGTGGGATGGCTAACCGGTTCCAACCGTTCGGAACATAACTCATTACCCGCACTTCGTTATATCCATAGTCAGTAGTAAAACCTACATTAAACCGCTGCGGGGTAGTGATCATAAACTCAAGAACCACATAATTGTACTCATCCCAGTTCGCTGGTAATCCCGGAGTGATATCCTCAAGAGAAAACATTTTACCCGAAACCTCGTGGCTGCTGTCGAAGTAGATGGTATGATAATCTTTCTGACAGGCGCTGCATATCAGAAAAACAGCGAGTATAGTTAAGTTAGTAAGGTTGATTCGTTTCATTCTCTTTTTTGATTTATCACCGGTATTATTGAATAATAATCAAACAAAAAAAGAATTATCGATTTTTTAAAACCATTCTTGTAAAAATTGCCATTTCACAATATTAATATTTTCGGGTGATTTTGGAATGTGTGCCTGATCACCTATTATATTTACTTATAACCATCAGTGAATGGTCAGATTCTGATTTAATCCAATAACATGATATTTAAATACCTGGTTTTACCACTGAGTATTTTCATCACGGCTGCAGCCTGTTCTAATCCTGATACTGCTATTGATGAAAATGAAACCGGCTATTTCCTCAATCCTTACGAAAATATCAACTGGGAAACCGTGCAATACTTTGATGCCAACCTGCAGGCGCACACCACATTATCCGATGGTTCATACGATCCTCACCAGATCATCGACAAATACCATGAAATGGGTTATCACATCCTCGCGCTGACGGATCATGATACCGATCATCACCACGCCCATCCGAAAACTCTCTATCCATGGACAGAACTTAAAGACGTCTACGTTCAGGTCAAGGATAAAATCAATCCGCGTTATAATGAAACATACGGTGAACGTGCCAATGAAGAGTGGCAAAACCGCAATCCTGAGGAGCTCGGAATGCTTGCATTACAAGGCAGTGAGCTGTCGTTTGGCCACCATATCGGCAGTTATTTTAGCGATTATGCCGGAATAGAAGTAAATGAACACCGTTATATGCAAGAGGTAGGCAAACGTAACGGCCTCGCGATTATATTTCATCCCGGCAGATACTTTCGGGTTGCACCCTGGTATGTTGATTTTTATAGGGCCTTTCCTCATGTAATAGGACAGGAAATCTACAATCAGGCAGACCGTTATCCGATGGACCGGGCAAAATGGGATACCATCCTCCATGAGCTTATGCCTCATCGGCCGGTTTGGGGATTTGCGAATGATGACACGCATGGAACCAGTCATTTCGGGTGGAACCGTAATGTTTTTCTGATTTCTGACCTAACCATCGAAAATGTCCGATCTGCAATGGAGAACGGACATCTTTATCTCTACATACCCGTTGAAGCCGGTGGCCGGCCCGATGTTGTGATCCGTAACGTCGAAACTGACCGGGATGTGTTAAATCTAAAGATCAGCGGAGACTATCAAGAAATCCAGTGGATCACTCACAATCCTGAAAACGGGAATAGCGAAACCATCTACAAAGGCCACCATCTCAATATGAACAATGTGCCTTCTTCGGCCAGGTTTGTACGAGCCGTAATCCTGAGCGATGGCGGCAGAACTTACACGCAGCCATTCGGCATCATAAGGGAGAACAACTGAAACGTGATTTTCAGTATCAAAAAAAGGGGAACCGGAATGCCAGCTCCCCTTTGGTATGAACCCTCTCTCAAACTTGATATCTCATTTTAACCGAGCATTAGCTCCTGATCTTCTCTTAAATTTATCTTTAAGTTGTATTCGAATACCTGCTTATCTCTTATATTGATTAATTCTCTCTCTCAAGGTCCGGGTTCATCGTAGAAACTCTCATCATTCTATAAATCGGGCAGAATGAAATCGCACCCGAAATTATCGGAATTAAACCTATAAATCCCCAGTAGCTGTCATAAAACAGGCCCATTGATAAAATCAGAGCGCCAAAAATAACACGGATAATTGAATCCATATATCCTACATTTTTCTTTAAAATCATAATATTACCTCATCTCTTTGCTAATTTCAAAATTTCTGAAACCGGATCACCAGGTGTTTTTGATGATGTGTTTCTTTTTGTTTTTTCATTCTGATAAATAATATAGAAACCAAACCTATGTAACTAAGAGATGAAGCCTGATCAACCCTTAAGGAACTATCTTAAGAACACATAAGGGAAACCCCTAAAAAATGGTAGCGCTTTTTTGAGCTGTATTCACGAATCAGGCTCTATATTGATTTGTATGGGTAAGGTGTTCAGGTTTACGTTGGGAAGATACGGGATGCTGGATTCCGGATGCCAGCTGGATTCGCGTCTAAACCATATCACACGTAATTGAACACCACCCTGGTGTTTTGTCATCTGCATAAGTTCGATGATTGACTTTACTGTTATTTTTCTGTTGATATGGCACCGGGAGATCCCTCATCTCAGAGCGTCAGATTTCCGAAATCGAAAACGAACCAGTAAAGCTCTATCATTCGGGGCACGTTGAGGGATCTCAATATACCGATGCAGTTCACTGAATCAGGAAGCTTCGATCCACCCCTTGTTCCATTCAATACAAGACCGGGTTATTCAGTGAGTCATCAGACGAGTAGTTCCAAGATTATTACTATTTTTTATAAGGTTCGTTTTTCGAAGAAACTCGTCAGATGACTTGAAACCGGATTATTTCGCAGTATCTTTAAACTGATTCCTAATCAAACCATAATAATAGAATATGTCATCTCCAGGAAGCACATTTCGTTCCGTACACTGGACAGGAAACAGCGTTCAGATTATAGATCAGACATTTTTGCCACAAAAGGAAGTCACGATCCACCTTACATCTGTTGGACAGGTGTGGGACGCCATAAAAAAGCTTAAAGTGCGCGGTGCCCCTGCTATCGGCATAGCAGGGGCGTATGGATTATTTCTCGGCATCCGTGAACTGCCCGAAGGTGTATTTGGCACTTTCTATAAAGAATGCGAACGGGTTGCCGACTACCTCAACTCATCGCGTCCTACTGCGGTAAACCTTTCCTGGGCACTGAAGCGGATTCTAGACACCATGTACTCCCAAAAAGAAAAACCGATTTCCGAACTAAAGCAACTTGCCCTTGAAACCGCCATCCTGATCCACGAAGAAGATCGGAGGCTCTGCAAAGCAATCGGGGAACACGGCGCGGAACTTGTTCCCGAAAATGCCCGGATACTCACCCACTGCAACACCGGCAGCCTTGCTACAGGACAATATGGTACCGCATTCTCGGTAATTCTGCATGCGCATAAAAAGAATAAGGTAAAAAATGTGTGGGTTGATGAAACACGTCCCCTGCTGCAAGGGGCACGCTTAACCACCTGGGAGCTGCAAAAAGAAGGAATACCTTTTACACTGAATATTGACTCGGCAGCCGCGTTTTTGATGCAGAAAGGTGAGGTGGATATGGTGATTACCGGCGCCGACCGTATCACCCGCAGCGGCGATACCGCCAACAAAATCGGCACTTACAACCTGGCGGTACTGGCTCATGCCCACAACATCCCTTTTTACGTTGCCGCTCCATACTCCACTATAGACTTGAACCTGGAAAACGGCAGCGACATCGAAATTGAACTGCGTGATGAGGTAGAAATAACCCATTCTGGCAACAAAAGAATGGCCCCAAAGCATATTTCGGTATATAACCCTGCCTTTGACATAACCCCTAACCGGCTGATTACCGCGATTGTCACCGAAAAAGGAGTCCTTACACCAGAGTACAAAGAAAAATTTGAAAAGCTGTTCGGGTAAAAGTGCTCAGAGCGGTAGCGATTCCCGCGAAGCAAAAAGGCAAAAGCTGGCGCGAAGCGAAAACCTTGAAGCGTGCGATAGCACCTCCAAGCGTTTGATCGGATTGTCGTGTGAGTGAAAAGTGAAAAGTGAAAAGCTGGCGCGAAGCGAAAACCTTGAAGCGTGCGATAGCACCTCCAAGCGTTTGATCGGATTGTGGTACGAGTGAAAAGTGCTCAGAGCAGTAGCGATTCCCGCGAAGCAAAAAGCTGGCGCGAAGCGACAGTCCTGATAGCGCACCCACCGTAGGGATAAACGAGACGCTTTCGACATCATATTGAGAAAAGGCCGCTTGTGACATCGCCTTTTCACTTTTCACTTTTGCCTTTTGCCTTTTGCCTTTTGCATTTTGCCTTTTCACTTTTTAACTCTTTTAACCTTATCATTCACATTCATCTGAATACTCAAACCATGTTAAAGCCGGCTTTTTCGATTTTACAAAAGGAGATGATGCAGGAAATGCGGACCCGCTACGCGGTAAATACTCTTCTTGCATTTACCGGAGCGGCATTGCTGCTGATTCTTTTCACGCTTCGCGCACACCAGCTCGATCCTGTCCCAAAAAGCGGTTTGGTTTGGATCATTATTTTATTCGCGGCCATGTCTGGCATGATGCGTTCATTTGTACAGGAAGCCGATAAAAAAACCTGGCCTCTGTTGCAACTCCATACGGGTGCTACAGAAGTGTTTCTCGGCAAGCTTGCCTATAATTTTCTTTTCTTACTTGCACTGCACATCTTTACATTTTTTTTCTATATGCTGATGATGGACCTTGGAATTGTAAATGGGTTCTATCTTACCGCCTCGATTTTATTCGGGGCTTTGGGGCTTGCATCGGTCACAACCCTTACTTCTGCCATGATTGCCCAGGCCGACCGTAAAGGATCCATTTTTTCCGTGCTTTGTATTCCGCTTGTGGTTCCGTTATTGCTTATCTTAACTCGAACCACCAATATGGCACTTATCCAGGGACCGGATGATGGCGCCCTGAACGATCTCCTTGCCCTTGTTGGGTACTGCGGAGTTACAATTACAACCGGAATCTTACTGTTCGACTATATTTGGGAGGATTAGATAAAACATTGAATTTATTGAGTGAAGATATCTCCTTTGGCAACCGGCGCCTTGTGGGCCAGGAAAAACCGAGAAATCAGGTTGAAAAAATTCTTCAGTCAGGCCGTCTGAGTCACGCCTACCTGTTCACCGGGCCCGATGGGTCGGGAAAAACAGCATTTGCCCTCGCCCTGGCCGAAGCTGTTAACGGGGTCGATCACCTTACCGACCTGAAAGGAACGGCTGTCTCCAAAAAATCGAGCTGGTACACACATCCTGATATTCACCTGTTCATCCCGCTGCCATCCAGCGCGGGCGATAATGAGCTCAAAGCACGTCTTGAACTGCTGGCTAAAGACCCCTACGAAATTGTGGATTTTACCCTGCGCCCAACGCTTGCCGATCCCGAATCTAACAAAAACCTCAGGGCTTTTTACTCGATTGAATATTTTCACTCGGAAATCCGTCCACGCACCGTGTACAAACCCAACGAAGGCAGACGCACCGTAGTAATTATTACCGGCATCGATACCATGCGCAAAGAGTCTGCCAACGCGTTCCTTAAACTGCTCGAGGAACCTTCGGAAAGCGTACTCTTCCTCCTCACCGCTTCCAAAACCGATCAGCTTTTACCAACCATTATTTCACGGTGCCAGCAGATCCGGCTCCATCCTCTCTCGAACGATGAAGTTGCCGACGGGCTTGTGCGTTTCGATGGAATGGGTATGAACGACGCTTCATTTCTTGCCCGGGTTTCCGGCGGCAACTATTCCCTCTCCCGCTTTTTTGATGTGGAAAATCTTCAGCAGACACGGCAGGAACTGATTAATTACCTCCGCTACAGTTACACACAAGACGTACCCGAGCTGCTGGAGATTATAAAAGACTGGAACAGCCGGCTGAACAAGGAAAACCAGATTGCACTTTGTAACACACTTGAACAATTTCTGAGAGACCTTGTAGTATATCGGGAAACGGAAAATATCGATCTGATTGCCAATGCCGACCAGGTTGATGTAATCCGGAAATTTTGCAGTTCCATGGAACAAGCCCGGATCGAGGAAATGATCCTTCACCTTCAAAATGTAAAGGGATCCCTGTACCAGAATGTTCAGTTCAAATACATCTTTACGGCATTATCCTTGCGATTCTATAAACTTATGCGGGGGAAAGACCCGGTGATCGAAACAACGGAAAACTGGAAGCATCTGCCCGCTTACACCGAATATTGATAATGGACAAGCACGCATCACTCTCCTTTACGAAAATGCATGGCGCAGGCAACGATTTTATCCTGTTTGATAACCGTGCCATTAAGCTCGATGACAAGGAACTGGCTGCATTGGCACCATCAATTTGTGACAGGAAATTCGGCATTGGCGCCGATGGTGTGATAGCACTTCAGTTCGATGATTCAAAAAAAGCCGACCTGGTAATGCTATACAAAAATCCTGATGGAAGCGACGCCGGAATGTGCGGTAACGGGGCAAGATGTTTTTCGCTCTATGCCGTTACTCTCGGCTCACCTAAAAAATTCACCTTCCGTGTACATCAAAAGATTTACCAGGCGTCAGTTCGCGGTAATTCTGCTACAATCAGTTTCCCCTTAACGACCCGCGTTGAGGAACAATCTGTTGGCAGCCAGCACCTTATGAATATCTATACCAATACTGAACATGTGGTTTGTCCGGTACAGGAGCAGTACCTCTGCAACGAAGAAGCATTGATTGAACAAGGCCGTACACTCCGGCGCCATGAAGATTTTCATCCGCTGGGAACTAACGTCAATTTTATAGCCGGTGTCGATAAAAACCGGCTTTGCCTTCAAACGTACGAGCGGGGGGTAGAAAATCTCACCCTTGCCTGTGGTACGGGAGCAATTGCCTCGGCTCTCGGCTGGCACCACCTTCAGCAGGGTGCATCCGGCAACTTCATCTATAAAGTGAAGGTAAAGGGGGGCACTCTTACGGTTAAGTTTTCGTTTGATGAAGAGACAAAGCAATACAGCAACATAAAACTCAAAGGACCCGCTACATTTGTTTTTGAAGGGCAATATTACCTCTGAGGTGATCATTCCATCAGCCGTACGATCATCATTTATACAGGTTTCATTATTTCTGAAGATGAAAGTGATGCTACTGATGCTGTTCACCATATTCTCCATTTCCGGTTGCAAAATGTTTGAAACAGATCAGCGGTCTGACAGGCAGCTGCCGGGAGTCCGGGCTCCGGAAAATCTGTTTAACGTACCGGGGCAGATGGTCTCCAGCGATCTTGTTCGGAGTATAAGGCTGGCGAAAGCAGGAAACCCTGCTTCCGCGCCGGTTATCGACATCAACAGCAGTGAGCGGCTTCAGCTTCAATTCGAAATGCTCGAGTTCGACAACAGACAGCTTCGTATACAGTTTTCTCATCACAACCCTGACTGGAGCCGATCCCCGCTTCCACCCGATTTCTTTCTGGACAGGTCATTTACCATTTACCTCGATAGTGGAGCCTTAAGCCGCGGCACGCAGCGCCCGCAATACCGGCAATACAGCTATACATTTCCGAATGAGCAGTTCTCGTTTACAAAAAGCGGAAACTATATGCTGCAAATCGAAGACCGGGACACCGGGTATCTGCTATTCTCCCTCCCCTTTTTAGTGATGGAAAATAAAGGAACGATTATCTCTTCGGTTGAACGGGCAACGACACCGCGGCGTGATTTGCGATTATCCCACAGGCCGGTTTCGCGATACCTTCTGACAGACGAAACAGATCTGCCGCAATTTGACCTGGAATTCTATTTCGTCCAAAATCAATTCTGGGGACGAGCGCGAAAAGCAACCGAGGTCGATTTTTCATCCCCGGACGAAGTTTACTTTGAACTGGACAGAAACCGCCCGTTTATCGGTGATTATGAATTCCTGGAGCTGCGGCTGGATGATCTTTCACTTCAAAATCCACAGGTTCTTGATGCATACCCGCATGAAATACCACCAAGGCTCCTTTTATTTGATGATGTGAGCGGGTTCGCCTCTTCCGGACGGTTACTGCCTTTCGGCAGGTACGGCAACCCGGATATGAACCTGAATGCCCGTTACGCCAATGTGGTATTTACTTTCGACCCCGGAGACCTCGAAAATGAGGCTGAAATTTACCTTCTGGGAGATTTTAACAACTGGTCGCTTCATTCCCGGAACCGCCTTCGGTATAACAGTGAAACAGGCCGGTGGCAGGCAAGTAGTATCATAAAAGAAGGAAATTACCATTATAAGTACGTACTGATGGATGAAGACGGCATTGATGACCTCCGGTTTGACGATTTATTCACACGTACGCCACAGGAATACCACGCATTGGTCTATATGCGAGATTCAAGGGAGTTTTACTACCGTTTACTGCAAACCAATCAATTTTTTTCCGGATCATAACCATGAGATTATTGAAGTTTTTTGGTGTATTCCTGGCAACTGCAGTACTGATTTTCGGTTTTGTGCTGGGATGGAACTGGAATTCATTCACTATATTCCTTGAAAATCGTGAATCGCTGATGGAAGGCAGTGAATGGGTTCCCAAATCGGGCTCACTTCGCGGCCTTTCGGAATTTATGGGCGAAAATCCGGCAAATGCTTCTGTTGCAAGTGTTGTAATACAGAATCCCGATTCATCCATTTTTTTTGAAGAACACCGCCGCAGGGTAATGGGTACAACCGCAAACTTGTTTATCCTGATTGGTTATGCCATTGAAATAAATAACGGCAACATCTCCGGTGAAGAATTGCTTGATACCGAAGATATACACAGGTACAAGCTAACCGGCATTGAGGAATCCCTCCATCGTGAAACTTTCCGAACAGCCCGGCAGCGCGGCTGGCTGATCAATGAAAACATCACCCTGAACAACGCTTTACAACTGCTTGCGGAATACAACGATTTTTCAATTGCAGACTATCTTTGGTGGAAACTGGGGCCCTCCTATTGGGACCATCTGCCTTCGCTTCTGAATCTCTCCGAAACGGATATGCCCCTGCCCTATTCTGGTCTCTACCTTGCAATAAGCCCCGGAATTCAGGATGCTTCTTTCCGGGAAATCGAGGAAAAATGGCAGCATGCTGATCCCGCCGAATGGCGTGACCTGGTAATCCAAACATCCTCAATCTATATCAACCAAAGTACACATCGTACGGAAATTCAGCAGTATTTGAAAAGAAACCGCCTTGGCAATTCGTTTATTGAAGAACGGGATGGCCTGAACCTGTTCCCAAAAACCACAGCCGCTGAAATGGTTATGCTGCTTGGACAGATGATACGTGGTGAGCTCATCAGCGAAGAAGTGAGCCGGTTTGTGATGGATTGCATGCGCTGGCCTGTGGAATCGCAACGTGGAATTGAGCGCGATTTTTCAGATTATGGTGCACTCTACGATAACCGGATGGGGTTGATGAATGGAATTGATTTTGGCACATCAGCCTATACCGGCCACACAACCGTTCAGGCTCTTTTTCTCGACAACCTGCCGATCGGGTTTTGGTTCCATGCCTCAGGCGGACACATGCACCAGGATTTTATGCAGCGGTTAATATACGACCCGGCCCTGATTCAGCAAATGAAACAGGTCATTAAGTAGATGGGCAATGGACAATGGTAGCTAAGGAATGGTCAATCAATAGCCCATCCTCCTTCATCAACACTTTTCACTTTTGACTTTTGACTTTTGACTTTTGACTTTTGACTAACACCCATCATCCTATAAAAAATTTAAACAAGATTTCTCCAAAAAAACCGTAATCATACAATATGAACAAATACCACTTTATTTTCTTGATCTGGCTTCTGCCGGTTTATTTTATGATGCAGGGCGGTTACCAGGTATTCAGTTATTACGGTATACAAGCCACCTACAATGAAGGGAACAGTTATATTGCATCAGTGATCGATTTTGATGTAAAACAAATTGCTGCACAGACAAATGGCTACGTGGTACTGGGTTTTACTACGGAGAATGGAGAGAATATCAACGAGCGGCTGGCCCTTCCGGTGCAGTTTGCACAGGTGATAATGGAATCCGAGTTGATTCCGGTCAGATATCTCGAATCATCATTCAGCCCAATCGTGATGATGCCGGTATACGAGTTGCAGCAAAATGTAATCCGGGTAAATATAGCCGTTACTTCGTTCGGCTTGATCGTTACTATTGTGATCTCACTCATTGCATCACGGTTTGCCCGCCGCAGAATCAGGGATGGAGAAGAAATCCTGTCTATCGAAAATCTGGACGAGATAAAAAGTAACCCGGCTCGCTGAGCCGGAAAAGGAAAGCCATCGAAAAAAGAAAATACACCGAATTAACAGAATACTGAATAAAAAGCCCCCCGAACCAACACCCCGCACCTTGCAACGTCCGGGCAGACGGGTCAGCGACCCGTTGTACTATAACCCGGATAAGCCAGATTTTCCAAATTCCAAAATATATTTGCAATCTGTGTCCAGTTTCTTAAGAATGCAGAGCAGTATCAATTTTTATCTGACTTTTTCAAAACATCGAAGCCTACTTTGTGGGTAGAAAATGTTTGAAATTTGGTGCTTGGAATTTGATTTTTTGCCCTTTTAGGTCAGAATTTAAATTTAAGGATACTAAGCCCACCCATAGGCGACGTAGTCTCTTGTAAATGACCCGTCGCTGTACAGGTTAATAATTGCATATCCCGGTGTTGTCTGATGGTAATTACCTTTCCACCAATTTCCGCTCACTGCGCCGTTGCAGTAGTAGGTAACATCGTTGTACACAACTTTATCAAGCAGGTGAATATGGCCGCTAATACACACTTTTACGTTTTTATGTTTATAAAAAAGTTCTACGATTCTCCTTGCATCAATATGAACCCACGCACCGGGAATCACCCAATTTCCTGTCTGTTCATTATCACCATCAAAAAAAGAAGCAGCACACATTATCGGTATGTGTGAAAATATAAAAACCGGCTTGTCTGCGGGCACATTTTCAAGTTCCGACTGAAGCCAGGAGAATTGCTCTTCATCCAGCCTGGCAGTATACCAGCTTCCATCATCTCTTGTGTGGGTACTGTCGAGAACTATAAAATGCCACCCGGCTTTTTCAAAACTATAATACCTGTTTGGCAGGCCAAGTTTCTCAACAGCCCATTGTTTGCCATAGCGGGGATCATCCAAATGTTCCTGAAGGCCCCATACATCATGGTTGCCAATACAGCTAACTACGGGCAGCGATATTTCTTCAGACATTACCTTATCCCAAATCCCCCATTGTTCGATAACACTCTCCTCATCCTGACGAATCGCATCATTGATGGAATCTCCACCATTAAAAATAATATCTGGCTTATCTTCCAGGCTTTGAAGATGGCGGATACATTCCCTTGTCCAGTATTCCGAACTGCCTCCGGAGTGAATATGCGGGTCTGTAATATGGGCAATTCGCAAAACCCTCTGTGAATTAGTTGAGGACTCTCCACTTTTAAAAATTTTGAAATTACCGGAAGCAATTACCAGGCCTGATAGTCCAACATTTTTAAGCCACTCTTTTCGATTCATCATGATTTATTACGATTATGATTATAGAATTTAGTTAACAGAAATAAAAAATCCCGGCCAGTTTCCAATGACCGGGACTTAAAATCCTATTCGTCTTATTTGATACTATTCCAGCTACGGAAACAGTTTGGTAAACAAAATTGGTACAATACTTTGTTATCTGCTCCTGCACCACAAATGAAATTAATGCGACCCGGTAAAAAATTTTAACTCTTCGGTACATTTTTATTTTGTAATGCCATAAAATTCTTGGTTGTTTGTTGATTTGTTTGGGTAAACAGATCAACTATTTCCCGGTATGTAGTGATATCACCGTTTCACCAATCGTTCCTGATGGAACGAACCTTGGGGCGGAACATTTTTATCTACCTACCAGTAGTCCCGACGGGACTTTATAAGTTACCGATTTACCTATTGTCATTGTTTATGTTTGACTTCATCCCCGTCCCGTCCAGGGACGATTGGCCGGTAGCCCAAAATGGGTGACCGTGTTTTCCACGTTCTGTGAGGAACGTTTGGTGGCCTTAATCACAAGGCACCATCCAGGTAGTTTCTCATTTTTTCCAGGTCATCTACATTGATCACATCAACACCAGCACTCAAAAGAACATCCCATACTTCCTTCTTGTCTGGCGTTGCCCAAAATCGAATTATTTTTCCTTCGTCATGTACCTCGCTAACAATTGTTTGCAGTTTTTCAAATTCTTCCGGTGATATATCGCCGTCTCCATTCCAGGTAAAATGACTTCTCCAATTATCACTGATTATCGGGTAAAGATCGTTTGGCAAACCTCGCCCGATATCGGGCAGCCTGCCATCGATAAAAGCCATTCTGTCGGTATCATCGGTACTCAACTGAGGCCTGTTTCCGGAAATTAACAGGCGTATTGGCCCTTTTATCCATTCCCCATTTTCCAGTCGGGTAAAATAGTTGCGGTATGGCTCAAGCACTTCCATCAGTGCGTGAAAAGATGCTTCAGCTTCAGTCTTTACATCAATCACAAGATAAAAGGGAACAGTACTTTCGGGAAGCACTACCCCATTATTTTGCCTGATAATTTCAACAAGCGGCTTAATGTACTGATCTTCAAGAACCGAAATTTCCTCCGGGTTTTCGGGATGATCGTGGGTAACCCGCAATGCACCATCAATAAGGTGAATATCGGCTTCAATCATCTGAAAACCTAGTTCCAAAGCTTTGAAAAGCGGCCTCTCCTGTTCATAATCATTATGCGACCAGACGTAAATTTCTTTTTCTGTGGTTTCTGCCTCTCCACTTTCATTGCAGGATGTGAACAGAGCCACAGTAAAAACTGTAATAGAAATGAGTATGAATAAGTAGAATTTGCAAAAAGGTTTTATCATGTTATATAAATGTTTATTAATGTTTTAGAACCCAAATACTGAATTAAAAAAATCAAATTCCTAGCACCAAAATTCAAACGTTTATAATGCAAAAATTTTAACACAAATTACGAAAAACGATTTTGAGTCCTGGGCTGTATTTATATATCGCTTGTTTGTGGTGCGCATAGCGCTAAGCACATAGCCCAAATAGTTTCCAGTTTGGAAATTGGAAATTGGAAAGTGACACATATACCTCATATTTCAGCTCAGATATTCCAGTACATGGATTCTTGTATCGCTGCCAGGAGCCTGTCGATATCTTGCCTGTACACTTCACCAATATTCCCGATTCTGAAACAGTCATAACTTGTAACTTTCCCGGGGTAAATCACAAAGCCATGCTTTTTCAATTCATCATAAAAGCGTTTGAATTCATAACTTTCTGAATCAGGTGAAAGAAATGTTGTAATAATGGGAGAATGTTGTTCATCTGGCAGCAATGGCTTGAAACCAAGTTCTTTCATCCCCTTCACCAGCACAGCCTGGTTTTCATGGTAACGCCGATACCGGGCCTCGATACCTCCCTCCTCCTGCAACTCAATAAGAGCCTGACGGAAAGCCCGTACAACATGTGTTGCCGATGTAAAGCGCCATTTACCATGTTGATCCTCCATGGTTTTCCATTGGCTGTACAAATCCAGCGATAATGAACGCGCATAACCCTTTACGTTTTCTATTTCTGACCGCCTGGCAATTACAAAACCAAAACCCGGAACCCCCTGGATACATTTATTTGCACTGCTAACCAGGTAATCGATTCCGAGTTTTTCCATATCGAGGGGAATTCCGCCAAAACTGCTCATAGCATCGAGTATAAATATCTTATTGTGCTTTTTAACAACACGTGCAATACTTTCAGCCGGGTTCAGCATTCCGGTGGTCGTTTCAGTGTGAACAACGGCAACATGAGTAATCTCTTTATCCTGATTCAGTATATTCTCTAAATCATCAAGGTTAACCGGGCCTGTGTCGCCCCAATCCAGCACTGCCAGATTCATTTTCAAATAACTTGCAATGGTTGCAATTCGATTTCCGTATGCTCCATTTGCTAAAACGAGAAGCTTCCCATCCGGGGGAACAACCGACCCTATTGTTGCTTCTACTGAGAAAGTTCCGCTTCCCTGCATCAGTACGGCTGTATAGTTTTCAACAGTTTTAACTGCAAGTGAAACAATCTCTTTTCTGATTTCCTGTACAATTGAATTGTAATCATCATCCCAGGTACACCAATCCCGGAGCATCGCAGCTTTGACGGTTTTAGAAGTAGAAAGCGGACCAGGTGTTAAAAGGAGGTAAGGGTTATCTGGATAAAGATCAGTACTCATATAGTAATCAATATGTATGGATTTCAATAAATTTTGTTTGCATTGTACTCTTTACCTTAGCTATGATGAATATTCTTCCTGTTCAGGAACATTTTTAATCACTGGTAATTTTTTAAAAGTAAAATAAATAAAGGACAGGCATGTTAAGCCGATACCTGTAAAGCAGGTGAAGTAAGAAAAGTTAATAAAAAAATCGAACCAGCTGATTTCTGCATGTCCAAAATTTTTATACAAAAGCACTCCAACACTCGACAGGTATCCAAAAGAATCTGCGATGTAAATTAAAAAGCCCGCATTGGCCATGGTTCTGAATGTGGCTATAAAACGGTCGAATAGTATGCAATTAAAGGGTACATAACCGAGATACGAACCAAGTCCTACCAGAACCATCCACCAGTAGCCGCTTATCATATCCTGTTGAAACATCATTGTTGAAAGTCCAATCAGTAGAAAACCAAACCCGATAATGTAGTGGTTCACCATGAGGGCCTTCCTGTTGTTTTTTATCAGCATGATAGACGCCATAACAATCAGGACGACTATGGCAATTGGCACCTCAGTTCGGGTAAATATTGAGTAATCATCAGCAAATCCAATTGCAGAAACTATTTCAAGAGCGTAGTTGTCCCTGAGATCACGGTATGCGGTAAGCCCCATATATCCAAGCGTGAGAACTGTGATGCCAAGTGCAAATTGATGAAAAAATACCCATCGTTCCATACGGTTCATAGGTACTCTTTTTACACGCTGAATTTCATCCTGCATGGTTGGAGGCGGAACCTGTTCCAGCATCCATACAAAAAAAATCAGCGGTACAATAAAGAGCAAACCGGTAATAAATGGCATCGCAAATTCAGATACACCCCATTCAAGCATTACATATGAACCGGTGCTGCGAGCTATTCCGGATGATACTATAAAACTAACACTTAACCCCGCACCTAACAGCTCAGTGTTTCTTCGCCCTTCAAGGTAACTGAAAACCAGGCCCCAGATCATCCCAAGGGGCAAACCATTCAGAAATAAAAAAATGATGGAATAGGGTAGCGGAACCAGCCAAAATAACAAAAGTGATGCATGGGCGATTAAAATAAGGATAATGATACTGATACCCCGCTTATCACGGGTCATTTCCGAAATGATTTTTATTCCCAGGAATTTGGATATGGTATATCCCAAAACCTGTGAAATGATCAGAACGGTTTTTAACTCCATACCCAGAAATTCCAGCCCTTCAAACCCTGCAGCTGTATAGGCTCGCCTGTACACATACATGCAGGCGTACGTGCTGAACGCTGCCATAATAGCATACAATGAAAACAGCCAGCCAGGTTGTTTCACCAACCATTGTTTCACATGCGTTTGCTTCATGCCAACTCTGTTAACGCTTGATTAATAATCGAAAAAGCCTCTTGAAGTTCGTTTTTACTCACATTTACCGGTGGTGTAAGGTTCAGAATATTACCCATTGAGCATTTAAAACTAAGACCCAGTTCAAGACTTCGATACATTACCGCTTCAGCCAAATCAGATGCCTTTTTCTTTGTATCCGGATGCCGGAGCTCTATCCCCATAATTAACCCCAGCGCCCTTATATCATAAATGTGGGGATGATTTTTTTGCATCAGGGTCATTTGTTCAATGGAATAGCGGCTCATTTGCTCCACATGCTCAAGCAAATTATCCCGTTCAATGATCTCGATCATTTTCAGGGCTGCCACGCAGGCAACAGGATTCTTTTCATGGGTAAAATGGCCGAGTGATTGATTCCTGATTTTTTCGTTAAACTCTTCTTTGACGATCAATGCTGCAAACGGCATGATACCACCTCCAAGCCCCTTACCGATCACCACCATATCGGGTTCAATATCGTAGTGTTGAAATGTGAACATTTTACCGGTTCTGCCAAGAGCGTGCGGTATTTCGTCCAGAATCAGCATGGCACCGTGCCGGTCGCAGGCAGCTCGTACACTTTGCCAGTACTCTTTTGGCGGAATAAACGGGGCACATCGAATCGTTTCTGCTATTACAGCGGATACATCGCCCTCTTTCTCAAGTATATATTCGATATAATTGGCACAGCTCATGTTACATGTGTTACCGCAGGTAAATGGACATTCAGACGGGTTTGGCGGCGGAACATGATGGGTACCGGGCATCAGTGGGCCGATATCTTTCCTGAAAACCGCCTCTCCCCCCACTGAAATAGCATCAAGAGTAGCACCATGAAAAGAATCCCACAAGGAGATCGTTTTATGCCTGCCAGTGGCGGCCCGTGCCACTTTTATTGCCATACTCACAGCCTCTGCACCTCCGGGTGCAAAAAGAACCCTGGTCAACGAAGGTGAAAAACTGGTCAGTTTTTTAGCAAGCTCGATCGCCGGTTTGTTCGTATATCGCCTGGTACTAAAACTCAGTTTCGGCAGTATCTCTGTAATGGCTGCTACAATTTCGGGGTGACCAAAACCAAGGTTGTGAATATAGTTTCCATGAAAATCAAGAAGAGTCTGGCCGGAAGCAAGTGTGATAGTTGATCCGGAACACGATTCAATTACATTTAAACAAGGCGTAGAGAGTGTCTGATGCAGAAAACAGGAAGCATCTTCATCCAATATTTTTTTGGATTCAGGGTCAATATTTTTATCGGACCATTTTTTCCTGGCCGGCGTAATATTGATATCTCCTTCTGATTGCAGGTTTGTATTCATAAGAATTGATTTTTCAATAGATGGA
>RECI01000081.1 GCA_007694095.1 Balneolaceae bacterium
AATGAAAGTTGCCCAAGATGATAGTAACTGTGTTCAATAACACCTTCAATATTTCGCAGATACGTTCCATATTTTTCGTTCACAAAGGCCTGATCTAACTTTGTATCAGGTATCTTTGCAACTTCCTGTACAAATTTTTCAGAATTGACCAAAAACCTGTCAGTCAATTCTTTCCAATCATTCTCAGATTCTACGGGTGGTAAGTCAAAGCTATACTTGTCTCTTATCTCAAGATCACCGCCATTAAAGACATTTAAAATCCCTGCTAAATAGTAGTTTACGTGATAAGTTAGAGCTGCAATCGAGTTCAAATTTCCAATCTTTTGAACGGCTTGCTCCCACGTCACACTTTCTATTTGCTCTTTGTAATTCGTGTTCGCGATCCATTGGCCGTTCAGCAGGACTTCTTCCAACCGATGTGATAGATTTATACTTCTTTTCATTCTTTGTTAACGTTGTTCAATTGTGTAATGTGGGTTCTTTTACACTTTTCGATTAGCATCACTGGTCATTCCCTGATTACTACTGAAGACTGCCTCGCAGCCAATTGCCAGCCATTTTCAGACATAATCCAAACATTGGTGAATCTTCTTGGTATCCACTCGTCCTGGTTTTCGGTCATATTAGCCGGTTGTTGCAGTTCCTTACCCATTACAATAGCAATATTTTGGTTGAATGTGATGTTTTCGATAAATCTTTTAACTGTTGGAAATCTATGTCCGCTTTCCATAAGTGCAATGATATCTTTGGGGGTCACAATATTGCCATACGGATTGTTTACCACGTAGTTTTCAGACCATATTTCCAATAATGAACTTGTGGCTCCTTTATCAAGCAATTCTGTCCAGTGTATTTCTAATCTTCTAATTTCTTGTTCATCATTTGTTTGTCCGGATACGACCGAAGAAATAAAAAAAAAAGAGATTAATATGAGATTGAGTGTTTTCATAAATCAGATAATTACAGTTAATCGCTGATTTTTTCTTTAAGGTTAGCCTTTTTGAAGTTATACAAAACGGTCTCGAAAATGGTTTCAGGCAACATTTGAAGCACTTTCCTGCCTATATGTGATGAACTTAATTATAAGTCCAAAACTTGACATTTTCACAGTTCTCGCCAAAACTAATATGCAACAGGTGTGGCATTTTATTTTCCTTCAATTTGTTTATTTACTGCATCACTTAAAACTGTTCCGCAATACCTTGCCCACAATAGCATGCACCATTCTCTTTTTTCCCAGTCAAGATCAAGACGCTGAACTTTCTCAATGAAGTCGCTGTATGTAATTACATTAAAACTGTCGGGATCAGTCAGCATTTTTTGCAATTCTTGTGCTGTCTTGATTGCGCTAATGTCTTGTTGATAGCAAAACAATCCAGTTTTTACAAAATCATAGATCTTATTTTGCAACAGCGCTTCTGCTAAAAGTTGATTACGGAAAAGTTGATTGTATTTGCTTGCTTTTAAATCATCGTAAGTTGAGTTAAATGAGTTCGATTGTTCAAATATGTTGAGATAAGCTGTTTTATCGTACACTGTTGAAGAAAATGTGTCTGTGTATTTACATTCAAGTCCGATGAGACCGGATTTGTTACCAATTGCAACTTCAAAAGCAATATCAAAAGCAGAATTGTCAGCCGTATAACGCTCCTCCGGTGCATATTCAAAAATAACTTTCTTTAAAGCAGTAAGGTCCGGCCACCAGTTTTGAAGTACTTTTAATCCAAAGTTTGTGTCAGCCTTTAACTCTCCAAAGAAGTTAAAACAGAGTGGCTGACTTGAAAGGAGGTTGTTGTAAAGCCGGTCTTGCTCAAGTAAGCCTGCACCAGTTATTTGTCTTTCCGCAATTGTGGATTCAACTGCTTTGATAGTGTTAGGAGTGAGGAAGTTCTTTCTGTTGATGTCACCGTTATTGATAGTATTACATACATTTTTTTTCGTATCCATCGGGTGTGTACCAGGTTCTTCATTCAGAACATTCATTCTCCACCAACCCTGGTGAATTCTTAATCTTCTCTTTATCCCTGTATCATTTGGTATTATACCGAAACGGTTAAGCAGTTTTTGTCTGTTGTCTTTCTCCTGCATGATGGCAGTAGTTTTTTATGGTTAGCAGCAAAGCTCTATTGTTCCCTTTTAATTTATATTCTGAATAAAAATGGAAAATTCAAAATACAGGCATCAAATTTCAAACAATTTCTAACCACAAATTTGGCCTCAATGTTATAAAACCAGAGAAAAAATTATACTAACATTTTTGGAATTTGGAATTTGGAATTTGGAATTTGGAATTTGGAATTTGTGAATTCCGGTTTATCCGGTTTAGGATAGTTCTTCTTCCGCAAGCTTAGTCCCTTCAATTCGCGCTTTAATTTTTGCAAATGCAACATCACGCTTTGTTGATATATCATCGCAGAATGGAGAGAAGCCACAATCATCAGTAGTACCCAACTGATGTAATGGAATGTATTCTACTGCTTCCAAAATCCGGTCTCTTACTTCTTCCTTTGTTTCAACCTTGGGATTAATTACGTCCGTTACTCCGATAAATACCCGTTGATTGGGTTTGAGGTGTTGTTTGATGGTTTTCAGAACCTTTATTCTATCGGGTTCGCTTGCTAATTGGAGATAAAAGTTGTCGACATTCAATTCAAATAGGGCGGGAAGGAATTGAACATAGTCCACATCTGCACTATGCGTTGAATCATGGTCGCCTCCGGGGCACACATGCACTCCGAGTTTCTGCTGTTCCTCTTTGGTAAAACGGTTGAAAACCTGGTTGTTCAATTCAATGAATTGTTTTAAAACTCCGCCCGAAGGGTCGAGTTTCAACGATAGCCTGCCTTCAGTAAAATCCATTTGGACTTTAGCTGCACCCTGTTCTAAACAGAGCCTGATGTCTTTTTCACATTCATTCAGTAAATCAGCAATAAACTCCTTTTGAGAATATCCTTCGATTCCGTTTGGAGGGTAAATTAAACTTAATGCTGATGCGGAGATAACGGCTTGCTTCACCGGTAGACTTGTTCGTTCCCTGGCATATATTAGATATTGTGCTGCGTATTTGCTATAACGGAAAGGGCTTTTTGTTAACAGCGGTAACTGCCGAAAGTGACCGTCTTCAAAATCAATTCTCATCCCTCCGGGAGCAATGTTCGTTGCACCATCCAGTGGATAAGTGGCAAAACTGGATTTCGTCTGCTCACCATCAGTAATTACCGGAGAGCCTGTTTTTTCAAACTCATTGAGAGTTTCAGTAACTGCTTTTTCATACAGCGTTTCCAAATCAGTTTCGTTTAATTGTGATGTAATGGCTTCTATCAGTTCTACAGGTCTTGGAATGCTGCCAATAGGTTCAGTAGGTATTTTCATTTTCCTGTGGTTTTAATTTTTTTGAATTTAACAAAATTAAATTAATGGATAGGATTTAAAATTACTGCCAACGGCCTTTGTTAGATACGGGGCTATTTCAATCAATTTCTTTCAACCAATTTTGCCACTTAGTATCTACATTTTTTTCAAGCTTTGCCTTGAAAAAAATGTAGTTTACTTCCAGATCATAATCATCCCGAAGATCACCTATTAATAAACATAAAATCTTAAATAATTTGAACTACACATTTTGTCAATCTTTCTATATTTTTAATAAAAACGTCTTATGCATATTTCATTAACACCTGAACTGAAGGATTTTGTTAAACAAAAGGTAGATTCCGGTTTATACGGCAATGCAAGTGAAGTAATCCGCGATGCATTGAGACAAATGAACCGGTATGAAGAATTTTTTTATGATTTGAAAAAAAAGCATCTTATCGAACTTTTATACGTAGGGGAGAGAAGCGGGGTCAGTGAATTTTCCGTATCGGATATTATTGAACGAGAAAGTAAATGTGTTAATAAAGATAATCCGCATTCTCCAACAAAAAATGGATATTGAAAGACGTATAAGGTAAAAATCTACCAAACTTCCATCATCGTTATCACAACCTTCCCCACCCCCTTCTCAGTTGCTATGTTTGCTGAGATAGATTCCCTGCAAGGCGTGGCTTCTTGTTTAAAACTCGTAGTGTCTTAATTCTTTGGGTATTTTTCTAACCTGGTCAATATTTTTGACAATACGGCCCAGGGTCAGGTTTAATGATTTGATATCCGGAATTTTGCCGAAGAATACATCTGTTAATTCTTCTTCGTCCATTGACCGGAGTTCATGAATTAATACTAAGGCCATATCCAGGTATTCTTCCTCGTCTTTACAATCGGATGCCATAACTCCGAATACAAGAGTCAGATCGTGATCAAACCTTTCTGCTTCAATGATGATTCCCTGATAGGCTTCGGTTGATAAATCGTCAGTATCCATAGTTTTATCATTTGAAATAAAAAGTATCCAAATAACTGAGCTCTTTGTTTCCCTGCCTTATATTGCGTCAACGATAAAACGACGGGTAAGTCATCTGACGAGTCGATCCTGGATCATCACAATCATCTTAAATGGCTCAATTTTCGAAAAACTCGTCAGATGACTATACGACACATCATCCATGACATGATGCTAGGTGCCCCTCCCGAAACCCCTTGCTGTGCAACAGAGTAAGAATAAGAATGTAGGCAGTAAATTCAAAGGCCATTGTGGGATATTTGTACGGGCTTGTCATAAACCAAAAGGTTTCAATGATGCCCATGAACCCGTAACCGGCCAGCATAAAGGTTGGTGTAAAAGGCCACCGTGTCAGGTATCCATATATAAAACCGGTGGAGGCGAACAACACGGCCGACCAGTGGAAGAAGAGGAGGGTGTGGGGAAAATCGGGGTTGCTGTAGGG
>RECI01000054.1 GCA_007694095.1 Balneolaceae bacterium
GCTTCCGGGGTGGTACTCATAATGTATCTCACATGAGAAAACGAACTGATTATGATCTCATATATGTGCAAAAAAACACTTTTTTCATGGATATAACAATCATTCTGAGGACGGTAACCAAAATGATTAACCTTGATACCAATGCCCATTAACATTCGTTTAACTCCCACTTCTGTAACTACTTCCATTTCTGTAACCAATAGTCAATTCCATATTTAAACATGAAACAAATTACGTCACTTCTATTCATTGCAACAATTTTATTAGTTTTTCTTCAACCGGTAAAAGTTCAGGCTCAATTCGGTGGCATGGGATTTGGGGATATCCAAAATGTTCAGGTTGAAAGCCTGACAGATGCCGAACTTTTAAATTTTTACAGGCAAATGAGGGCGCAGGGATTTACGATTCAGGAAGTTGGAAATATTGCCCGCGCACGTGGAATGCCGGCTTCTGAAGTTACAAGGCTTACTACCAGGTTGAACCGGCTGGCAACCGGCCGCGACAGGGATGATGCTGCTACTATTCGAACCATGACCAGGACAGGTGAGGGTGCTGAACTTATGTTCGATCCAATGATACCGCTTGAAGATGAGTTGCTCATCAGCGAACTGAGAAGGCTGGTGATGGAAAGGAGTGAACAGGATCTGTTACGTGAACTTGACCTGATCCTGGAAGAAGGTTTTCCGGTTTTTGGTGCCAATCTTTTTGCAGGTTCATCTTTATCTTTTGAACCTTCATTGAATATACCAACTCCCATCGACTACATTTTTGGCCCTGATGATGAAATCAGGATTGATGTCTGGGGTGCAGCTGAGCAGGAATACAGGCTCACTGTAAATCCTGACGGAAATATAAGGATTCCAAATATAGGCCCGATCAGAGTTGCAGGTTTAACCTATATTGAAGCCCGCGACAGAATTATCAGGAACCTTAGGAGGATATACTCCGGGATTAACGTTGATAATCAACAGGATGGCAATACATATGCAGATATTTCCCTGGGCAATGTACGGAGTATTACCGTAAGTATGATTGGCGAGGTGAGGCAGCCCGGGTCATACACCGTTTCATCGCTGGCTACAGTATTCAATATGCTCTATGCCGCAGGAGGCCCGAGCCGCTCAGGAAGCTGGCGGCAAATACAGATTATCCGCGGCGACACTGTTGTGACCGAATTCGATTTATACGACCTGATTGTTCATGCAAACCAGGTAAACAATATCCGGCTAAACGACCAGGACATTATTAAAATTCCCCCGTACATCAATCGTGTAAGACTCAATGGTGAAGTAAAACGTCCGGGTATATATGAAATGAAGGAAGGGGAAACACTCAATGATTTGGTTCACTTTTCAGGCGGTTTCTCAGAAAACGCTTATACCGACAGAATTGTCCTACGAAGAAAGACCAACATACAAAGAAGTATCTCGGATGTACGCTGGCCGGAGGGCGGCGATATTGTAATGCGCAACGGGGACGAAATTGAGATAAAAGAACTTACCGACAGGTATGAAAACAGGGTGAGAATTGAAGGGGCGGTATTCCGTGAAGGCGACTATGAATTAACTGAAGGTATGACCCTGCTAGATTTGATTGAGAAAGCGGAAGGGACAAAAGATGAAGCGTATCTCGACCGCGGCATCATTATCCGTAACCAGGAAAATTTGATGCTTGAAAGTGTGGCTTTCTCGATTACCGATATCAGGGAAGGATACTCCGATGATATTCCTTTACACCGGGACGACCTTATTCGTATCTCTTCGATTTTTGATCTGCAGGAGACTTTTACAATTAGCGTAAGAGGTGCTGTTAACCGGCCGGAGAGGTTTGAATACCTCAGGGATATGACTCTTCAGGATGCCATTTTCCTTGCAAAAGGGTTGAGGGATGAGGCAGCAGCATACAGGGTTGAAGTAGCCAGAAGGGTGGTTGATGTTGATGTACGAACGAAGGTAAATCAAATTGCCGAGGTGTTCACATTCGAAATTGACGAAAATTTCAGGTTCAGAGACAGGGACAGTGAATTCAGGCTTCATCCGTTCGACCAGGTTTTTGTAAGGACAAAGCCCAACTACCAGCGCCAGTTAACAGTGAGAATTGAAGGTGAAGTTCAGTTTCCGGGTGAATATGTACTTGAACGGAGAGACGCGCGCCTGAGTGATATCATTGAACAAGCCGGAGGCCTGTCACAATACGCTTCCCCGGAAGGTGCTTCCATGCAAAGGATACTTGAAGTACAAACCAGGGAAGTGGAAAGGGAAGGTTTTGCAACGAGGAGTGCGATGCTCGATGCACTGAACTTGCAGGACGTAAATGTAACCCGTTTTGAAACAGTGAATGATACAACCTATACACCCGTTGGAATCAGGCTGCAGGATGCTCTCAGAAGTCCACGCGGTGATAACGATATTCGTGTTTTTGAAGGTGATATCATTAACGTACCCCGTCAGCTTCAAACAATCAGGGTTGAAGGCGGGGTTCTTTCCCCGGTAACGATGAGATATGTTCCGGGACGCGGGCTTCAAAACTACATCGATGCTGCCGGGGGAACTACGAACCGGGGGCAGCGCCATCGGGCATATATTGTTTATGCAAACGGTGAAGTTGACAGGGTGAAACGGTTTTTAAGGATGCGTAGCAACCCAAGCGTGGAGGCAGGCGCCACGATCATTGTTCCGGAAAAACCGCCGTCACAGGTAATGTCGCCCCAGGAAACTATTGCACTAACTTCGGCGATTTTAAATACTACCATCCTTTTATTTACTGTAGTAGATCGTTTATCCAGAGATTAAAAACTATTTGAAACTGCTAGGCAGTTTTGCAAGCATGATGAACTGCAATTTTACTGAATTTGCAGATCATCATGTTTACCTTTTTCTTTGATTCTAACACAAATGTAATTGTTAAAAAGTAAAAAGTTGAAGCGGTAGCGAAAATCCCGATTCCACGGGATGAAAAGCTGATGCCATAGCGAAAGTCCCGGTAAGCGGTTGATTAAAATCAATACTCACATCACACAAGCCCAATATCATCGGAATCCATTAATATAGTGACAGAACTTTTTGTTTTTCCATATAATCACTTATACATAAGGCAAAGCCTGAACAAATGAAAAATCAAAAAACAGCACTCATTACAGGAATCACAGGGCAGGATGGATCCTATCTCGCAGAGTTCCTGATCGAAAAAGGTTATGTGGTACACGGTATTAAGCGAAGGGCAAGTCTTTTTAATACCGAGAGAATCGATCATATTTACGAGGATCCCAATATCGAAAACCGGAGCCTCATTCTGCACTACGGTGATATGACAGACTCTATGAATATCACCAGGATTATTCAGGAAACACAACCTGATGAGATATATAACCTGGCTGCAATGAGTCATGTGAAGGTAAGTTTTGAAACGCCGGAATATACCGCCAATACCGATGGCCTCGGTACACTCCGAATCCTTGAAGCCGTGAGGCTACTTGGAATGGAGAATAAAACGAAAATTTACCAGGCATCATCATCTGAGCTCTATGGGCTGGTGAGGGAAGTGCCTCAAAGCGAAAAAACCCCCTTTTATCCCCGTTCTCCCTATGCTGTTGCAAAACTCTATGCATATTGGATCACTGTAAACTACAGAGAAGCCTACAATTTGTTTGCCTGTAATGGCATCCTGTTTAATCATGAGTCGCCCAGGCGTGGAGAAACCTTTGTAACGAGAAAAATTACGAGAGCTGCAGCTAAAATAGCACTCGGTTTGCAGGATATATTGTATATCGGAAATATGGACTCAAAAAGGGACTGGGGCCATGCCAAAGATTATATTGAAGCCATGTGGCTGATGCTTCAGCAGGAAAAACCGGAAGATTTTGTAATAGCCACCGGGGTTACTACTTCCGTACGTGAATTTATTAAACTCGCATTTGCCAAAGCAGGCATTACCCTGGAGTTTGAAGGTTCCGGCAAGAATGAAACAGGTATTGTAAAATCAATGGATCTTTCGAATGATGACATCGCTGAATTCGGGCCAACCATACAGAAGGGTGATATTGTTGTTCGGGTCGACCCGCGTTATTTCCGGCCCACGGAAGTTGACCTCTTAATTGGCGATTCGAAAAAAGCCCGTGATTTGCTTGGCTGGCAGCCAAAATATGACATACATACCCTGATCGAAGAGATGGTTGAGGCCGATTTGATGCTGTTCAGGAAACAACATACACTGCTAAAAAACGGTTACCAGATATTACGGCAAGCCGAGTAATTGGATGCAGGATACGGTTTCAACAACCTGCCGGCATGCCGGTGCTTTTCCGGTTTCTGGCAGCGTTGTGGGTTTGATACTGGATGCTGGATACCGGTTGCAAAAATGGTTCAGCAGGCTGTTTACATCCGGATTTTACATAAGACAACCATTTAACCGGCATAAGTATGAATTGAAACCAGGGTCGCTAAGTATTACGCACAAGGCAATCAATAACTTTTAAGAAACATACCAGGTTTATAAACCGATTGGGTTGATAATCTAAAATCCAGTTTTGTGCATGTCATTGATACTTTACATTTTTAACCCAAAATTGTCATTGACCAATGACGGCCCGGAGGGCAAAAAAGGCCTAACGGCTTTTTTGGGTTTAAATAGAAATATCAACCATTGATAAGAACGTATTTTCTAATTTGGGTCATGCATTGCACAAAACAGGAATAAAGTACAATAAACTTACCGTCTGCTTTAGCTGACGGATGAAAAGGTCTTGGATAAATAATCCCCGAGCGACACAATGTGGAAAAACGATGAATGATATCGAGGGG
>RECI01000113.1 GCA_007694095.1 Balneolaceae bacterium
CCTACGGAGACCTGGTACTGAAGCGCGGCCTCGCAAGAGATTCCGGCCTCATTGACTGGTTCGAAGAAACGTTTGAAACAATGAGTGTTAAGCCGGTTTCGGTGAATATCAGCCTGCTGAATGAAGAACACCAGCCGCTGGTATCCTGGAATGTGGTACATGCATGGCCTAAAAAATGGAGCCTCTCCGACCTCGACGCGCAGCAAAACGCAATCGCAATTGAAACACTGGAACTTACTTACCGAACCTTCTCAATCATACGCTGAATAATCGCATGCCTATTGAAATCAAGGAACTCATTGTAAAAGTAGTTACTGCAAATGAGCCGCAGCCGGCAGAAAGGGTGCCCTTGCGGCAAAGAAGGCAGGAAGAAACCGAGCATATCATCCGGGAATGTGTAGAACGGGTACTGGAAGTGATGAAAAAAGAAGAGCAACGCTAACAACAGGCACGATTTACAATGGATGAAAACCTGAAAATGATCATACTGGGTTTTAATGACCCGAAATTTCAGAAGCCCGCGTTTTTGCCGCCATTCAAGGCCCATGTGAACCCTGAATCGTACACACAGTCCGTTAATATTCAGTTTTCTGAAACCCAGGCGCAGGGTACCAGTTCAGGTGAAAGTAAACACAGCCATACCGAACCGGGTTTGTTAAGGGTAGAACTGCTGCTCGACCGTACAGGTGCGCTTGGCAACTTCGATACCGGTCCGCTGGGTGTGGAACCGGATATCCTCCTTTTTAAAGAGCTGACCCTCCATTACGAAGGGTCCATACATAAGCCGCGTTACCTGATGCTTTTGTGGGGATCCCTCATTTTCAGGTGCCAGCTTCAAAACCTTGAAATTGAATACAAGATGTTCAACAAGTTCGGGGTACCGGTAAGAGCTGTGTTAAAAGCTGCCTTCCGGGAGTTTGTTGAAACAAGCCTGAGGACACTGCTGGAACGAAAAAGTTCGCCCGACCTTACCCATGTGAGAACCGTCAAAGAAGGTGATACACTTCCGATGATGGCCTTCGAGGTATACGGAGATTCTTCATACTACCTGGAAGTTGCCCGTGTAAACAATATTGTAAACTTCCGGAACCTTAAACCGGGCACCGAAATCTATTTTCCACCCATAGAGAAAACGGAGGAAGCGAATGCTTAACGGTATATTGAACAGAAACAGGCAGACTGATTTGGTGACCTTCGAGGTACTGATCGACAGCAGCCCGCTTCCGCAAACCGTTCTTGTATACTCCATTGATGTGTGGCAGGAGTTTAATCGAATACCACGGGCTAAACTTGCAGTACTGGACGGCGACCCGGCTACGGAGACATTTTCAGCGAGCGAAGAAGACTGGTTTGTTCCCGGAAAAGAGATTGAAATAAAAGCAGGATACCACAACGACCATTCAACTATTTTTAAAGGCATCGTAACCTCGCAGGCACTGAAAATACGCAGCGGCGGACGGAACCAGCTCACTGTTGATTGCTGTGATAAGGCTGTTTGCATGACAACGGTTCCGAAAAGCCGGTATTTCTACAATATGAAAGAGAGTGAAATCTTCAGTGAAATCATTCGGCGATATGATGTTTTAAGTGCTGATGTGGAAGCTACACAATACACCTGGAAGGAATTGTTGCAGTTCCAGTCAACAGATTGGGATTTTGTTTTAACCCGTGCCGATATGAACGGCCTTTTTTGCCTGGTTCAGGACGGTACTATCAGCATCAAAAAGCCGGACTTTTCCGGCCAGCCGGTTACGGAAATCGTTTTCGGCAGAAACCTGCTCGAAATGGATGCTGAAATGGAAGCGGCAAGTCAGCTTGCCGGTGTTAACAGCAATTCGTGGGATTTCTCAAAAACCGAACCATCATCAGTAAGCGCCTCTTCTGTGAACCCTGTAATACCGGGAAATTTGAATCAAGATGAGCTTGCACGCGTTTTTCAGAACCATGAATGGATGATGCAATTCGGCGGAAAAATTCCTGTTGAAGTGATGCAGCAATGGGCAGATGCCAAACTGTTAAAACATGAATTGGCCAAAATCAGGGGGCGGGTGCGAATACAGGGATCAGAAATTTTACCGGGAAATATTGTTGCACTCCAGGGTATCGGAGGCAGATTCAATGGTAATGCGTATGTTAGTGGTGTAAAGCATTCCATCGGTCAGGGCGAGTGGGTTACCGATATTCAGTACGGGCTTTCACCAAAATGGTTTTCCGAACAATATCCTGTTTCCGCGCAGCCGGCGGCAGGTACTGTTCCTGCTGTAAGTGGGTTACAGGTTGGCATTATTACATCCATAGAAAACGATCCCGATGGCGATGAAAGAGTAATGCTAAGGCTCCCCATGATTAATGGGGATGACCAGGGATTATGGGCGCGTGTTTCCACCACAGGTGCAGGGGCAGAGCGGGGGTTTGTTTTCCGTCCCGAAATCGGAGACGAGGTTATTGTCGGTTTTATTCACGATGACCCAAACCAGCCGGTGATACTTGGCTCGGTTCACAGTGCCAACAACCCGGCGCCCATTACGGCCGAAGATGATAATGATAAAAAAGGATGGGTTACCAGAAGCGAAATAAAATTCATGGTTGAAGAAGATAAACCATCCATTTACCTGGAAATGCCGTCGGGACGTAAAATGACACTTGATGATGACAATGGTGAAATTGTATTTGAAGACAGCAGCGGAAACACCGTGATAATGAATTCGGATGGAATCACAATCGAAAGCGGTGGAGACCTGGTATTGAAAGCTGCCGGCAACATCAACATATCCGGTGCAAGTGTTGAAGCTAAGGCTGATATGAATTTCAAAGCATCAGGCAGTGCCGGTGCAGAAATAAGTTCCAGTGCTGTAACTGAAATCAAAGGATCCCTGGTACAGATCAATTAAAACTAAAATAGACCCATGAGCGCACCTGCAGCACGAATTACCGATTTTCATGTTTGCCCGATGGTAACCGGTACAGTACCGCACGTTGGCGGCCCTGTGCTGCCTCCCGGTGCACCCACGGTATTAATTGGTGGCCTGCCTGCTGCGCGTATAGGAGACATGGCTACCTGTACCGGTCCGCCCGACACCATTGTGATGGGTTCATCGACAGTGCTGATTGAGGGGATGCCCGCTGCGCGTATGGGTGATTCCACTGCGCACGGCGGCACAATTGCAGCAGGTGAATTTACTGTTTTGATAGGAGGATAATGATGCGAAAAGAGCCCGATTTTATAGGCCGCGGCTGGAGCTTTCCGCCTGATTTTGATAAAAATAACAGATCTGTTTCGATGACAACAGGCCGGGAGGATATTGAAAGAAGCATCGAAATTTTGTTGGGAACCATCAAAGGCGAACGGGTTATGCGCCCAGATTACGGCAGCAACCTTGATGAGATGATATTTGAATCTTTCGACCAATCGATAAAAACCTATCTCAAAAGCTCTATTGAAACAGCCATTCTTTATCACGAACCCCGTGTTGAAACATTACGTGTGGAACTGAATGACAAAGAAATCTATGAAGGGAAAATCCTGATCGAAATTGAATATGCCATACGAGGCACCAATTCGCGCTTCAACATGGTTTATCCATATTACATTAATGAAGGTACAGAGATTTAATTGAAATGAGTGATAGCTGTCATCATAGCAACCCATTGATTCGTGAAGGCACTTCCCAGGCTGCCCGTGAACTCCCAGTTCGTAACCCGGAAAATATATCCCTTCACGATCTTTCCGAAGATGACTGGATTGATTTTGCCTATGATTATGCAGGGCTGCTTCATTACTATTCTCCTGACAAACCGGATGACCCTTCCGGCAGCTGGCAGCCTTTTTTTGAGGATAAGGAAGAGATCAAATCCTTTACAAGGGAGTATAACGGAGGCGAGGCAGACCCGATGCTTGGCCTCTTTATCAGTTTTCTGAAACTGCTGGGTTTTCCTCAAACCAGCCTTAACCGGATCACAAAAAAACACCTTGATTATTACTACCGGGAGCTTCTTCAGCTGAAGGAAAAACCATTTGTGCCCGACCGGGTTCACATTGTGTTTGAGCTGGCAAAAAATGCCAAAAACACCCTGGTTGAAGAGGGAACCCTTTTAGATGCGGGTAATGACACCAACGGCAGACCTCTTCATTATAAGGTGACAACACCGGTTGTGGTGAATCCCGCAAGAGTGAATGCCATCCGTTCGGCTTATACGGACGACTCCGGAATGTTAAGATATGCCTGGAACTCAAAACACCCGGAAGGACTGGACGAAGAAGCCGATGAAGGGGATACCTGGTCAGCTTTTGGAAATAAGAACTGGCCGGAAATGGATCCCCTGTTTTATATAGCATCCCACGTGTTTCACCTGGCTGAAGGAGAACGGGAAATAAAGCTGGAGATAGTGCTCGACACCGCCTTGCCCTCACCCATCTCTGCATCTTCAGTTCATCTCGAATATACCGCCGAAGAAGAGTGGCTGCCTTGCGAAAATGTTGAGTTCAGCATGTTCAACTCGAAGAGGGGACTACGATTTACCATTACACTTGACGCGGAAGCAGACCCATTTACCGTCTATAATGAGGAGTTTCACGAAACAAGACTGACAACAGCCTTGCCGGTTTTGAAAGTATGTTTTTCTGAACCCGGTCTCTATACTTCATTACAGGCATGCAGGCTGGAATCATGTTCGATATCCGTGGAAGTGAATGGAATCCGCACACTTCAAATACAAAACGAGCAAGGCAACATCGATCCAACCAAGCCATTTATGCCTTTCGGTTCTTCACCAAAAATCGGGTCGAAACTCAAAGTAAAATATGATGAACTGGCAGGCAAACTATTAACAGAATTCGGATTCGGAATGAGTTGGCTCAATATGCCGGCGAATTTTTCAGAGCATTACAAACATTATCAGTCATCTATACAAAAATTTGTCGCATTATATCTGGTTTCCGATTTTATCGGAGTTAATATTGCGCAACAGTATTTTCTCGAATTGGATAAACAAGGGGTTTTCCAATCTCAGTTCGGTATTAAAGAGAGGAAATCAGATCACAACATTGAAACCACCGATGTGCACCCAGGGGGACATACCGGCAAAATAGAAGAAATTCATCATCAACAGACAATGATGTTAACCAGCTCATTATCCCCCGAAGAAGATAAAATGCTGGAGGGATTTCGGTTCCGGGTCACCTCGGGTTATACCGGATCAAAAGACTTTCCCCTGTTTAACGAAAATAATTCGGTTATCGATTTTAAAAGTTCACCTAAAAGCCTGTCATCACCTGAAATTGAACTCTCATTGCTGAGCTCATTTTACCATGAATTATACCCAAAATTGTATGTTGCTTTAACAATTAAAGAAGGTAAAGAGGCTACGCCCAACCCGGATAATTTCCCCAACGCACCTTACACTCCTTTGCTTGATGAACTAACGCTAAATTATAAGGCTACGGTGGACTGGAAACCGGATTCTTCGGATGTCGACATATTCCATCAACACCCCTTTGGTGTGGAAAAGAGTACTGGCAACGAACCCGCACTGCTGCCTGCATATCCGCACAAATACCTGTTTCTCGGTCTGGAAAATTTGAAGCCCGGAGATAATCTCAGCCTGCTGTTCCAGGTCGATGAAGGGAGCGAGAACCCGCTTCACAGTTATTTCGCGCCTGTTGATGAACCATTATGGGCGGTACTTTCCGGAGGAGAATGGATTGAAATCGAAAGCCGAAATTTTGCCAGAAATACAACCAATAGCTTTCTGAGATCCGGGATTGTTGAATTACAAATGTCCAAAAAAACCTCAAACCAACATACTCAGTTTGATGACGGTCTTTCCTGGATCCGTATTACACACCGAAAAGAAACCGATGCTGTAGCCCGTTTTATTGATGTTCATGCCCAGGCAGCCGAGGCACAGTTTTTTGACCAGAAAAACTCTAAAGACCACCTGGAGCGTATGCTGGAGCCCGGAACCATAAACCAGCTTGTTTTACGGCGTTCGGCAATTAAATCTACCGATCAGTTTTACGCATCTTTTGGTGGAGAGCCTGCCGAAGTACCCCAAGCTTTTTACCGGCGTGTAAGTGAGCGGCTTCGCCATAAAAGCCGGGCGGTTACCATTTGGGATTATGAGCATCTTGTACTGGAACAGTTTCCTGAAATATACAAGGTAAAATGCCTGAACCACACCAGGCGCTGCACTGCTTCACTCAAAGAATTATCGCCCGGTGATGTAACCCTGGTGCTGATTCCCAGGTTGTCGGCTTTGGCCGGTAAATTTCGCTTGCAGCCAAGAGTGAGCCAGGACCTGATGGACAGGGTGGAAGAATTTTTAAAAAGCAGGATGCCGCTCCATGCTAACCTGCAAATAGCGAGTCCCGATTACGATGAGGTTTCTTTCAGGTTTGATGTGATGTTTAAACCGGGGCTCGATTTTAATCACTACAAACTCCGAACAGAAGAAGACTTGCTGAAATGGCTCACCCCGTGGGTGTTTGATTCATCTGCTGATGTGCAATTCGGTGAATCACTCTATATCTACGATGTGATCCATTTCCTCGAAAAACTGGGTTATGTGGACTATGTAGAGAACCTTGGAATGTTTCACCACCCGGCTCACAAAACTGAAACATATAAAAAGATCATTACCCCGGGTAGTCCGATGGCAATACTGATTGCGGGCACACATGAAATTAATCCTGTAACACCCTGCTGAGATATGGAAAAACTCTCCATTAAAAAAAATACCCGCACACTTGACGACCGCGATTTTGAACACCTCAGATCCGAAGGCAGAAGGTATATTGAAGAGCTGAGCAGAAAATTATGGACCGATTATAATTCTCATGATCCCGGCATCACTATCCTGGAGGCATTGAGTTATGCCATTACTGACCTGGGCAACCGAATCCGGGTTCCTGTTCCAAACCTGCTTGCCGGTAATATGAAAGACGGGCATCCGGTTTTTGAAGCATTGCCCACCGCAAAGCAGATTCTGACAACCGCACCGGTATCCGAATCAGACTACAGGAAACTTTTTATCGATATTGAAGGAGTAAAAAATGTTTTTATCAGGCCCGTACGTGATCATATCGTTTACACACACTGTCTGAAAAAAGTAGAAGCGGCAGGAACCTGGTCTAAAGGGAAACTGAGTTACCGTCCCACCCTTGGTGATGATTATGAAAAGACAAACGAATTCAGGCTGAAAGGGCTAAACAAAGTACTGTTTGAACCAAGCCTTTCCGTTCAGTTGATGGATAAGCCGGTAAAAGAGGCAAAAATAAAAGAGATTAAAGAAGCCATCAGAAAAACCTACCATGCCAATCGTAATTTGTGCGAAGACCTTGTGAAGGTTGAACCGGCAGGCACACTGGAAATTCTTGTTTGCGGCGATTTGGAAATTGATGGTGATGCGAACGCAAATGAAGTAATGGCCCGCTTTTTATTTCGGGTTCAGCAATATCTCTCCCCTTCGGTAAAACGGTATTCTTTGAGCCAATTGTTGGAAAAAGGCATCCTGGTGGAAGATATTTTCAACGGCCCGGTACTCCAGAACGGGTTTATCATGGATGAAGAACTGGAACAGGCCAATTTTAAACATACTGTTCATTTATCCGACATCATACGAATTGCAAAAGATACACCCGGGATTAAAAAAATCAGGAAATTAAGCATGAGGGTTTGTCCGGAAGGGAGTGAGGATTGTGGCGGTTCGGCTTCAGGTGAAGAAAAATGGACTCTTTGTTTTCCGCCCGATCATGAAAAGGTACTGAAAGTAAAAATCCATCCATCCATCCGGAGAACCAATTTTTATAAAGATGTGGTACCGGTTTTCACCGATGTAGAAATCGTGCGTCAGGAACTGCTGAAAAAACAACTCGCACTCGAGAAAATACTTCAGCTCTCTTATGACGACCTGCTTCGGGAAGATCATGAACCTGTGAAAACAGGCATCTATACTACCATTCAAAATGATCTTCCTGCAATCTATGGAACCGGTCCGGCCGGTCTTTCTCCCGATTTACCCCCATCCCGCCATGCCAGAGCTCAACAATTGAAAGGTTACCTGATGTTTTTCGACCAGATACTGGCGGGCTATTTTGCACATCTCAAATATGCAGGCGTGCTGCTATCTCCTGAACTGCAGGGTGCTACCTACTTTCCCGGTGAGGTTGAGAATGTGAAAGATCCTGAAAAAATATTGACCTCCGGCCCGGACTTTACGAACGGTTTAAAAGATGCAATCAGCCGCCTCGATCGGGCAGATGAGAGGAAAAACCTGTTTCTCGACCATCTGCTGGGAAGGTTCGCAGAACGAATCAGTGATTACGCATTCCTTTTACTCGACAATTCCCTCACCGACTTGCATTCGGCGAAATTGTGGCACAAATCATCCATTCTTAAAGAATATCCACAAGTGAGTTATAGGCGATTTAAGTCCTTTAATTTTTATTGTGATGAATGTGAAGCGTGGGATACGGATAATGTTGCAGGCTTAAAACAGCGTCTCGCCCGACTGCTCGGGATCAGGGAATTCCGGAGACAGGACCTTGTCACTCTTTCAGCAGAAATTGTTGAGACAGTGCCGGGTGAAGAATGGTTATGGAATCTGCACAACGAAACAGGTGAAACCCTGGTTCAAAGCATTCCACCGTTTACCACTCGTGAACTCGCTGCCAATGCCTTTTGGGATGCCATGATACTCATGGCAGATGCCGAAAATTTTACGATTTCGAAAAAGGAAGACCATTTCAGAGCAATACTGAAATACAGTTCCGGGCAGCAGGCAGCTGAAATAGTCCTTGATTTTCCAAACAGGAATAATGCAAAGAAAGCTGTGGAAAATCTCACCGGCCTGATCCGGCAAAAACAGTTTGAAGAAGGGTTTTACCTTTTTGAAAATATCCTGCTGCGGCCTGATTTCGAAGATGATCCTAATGCGGATAATAAATTCATGCATATCTGTATGGATTCTGAATGTACCCAGTGTCCGCCTTACGATCCTTATTCTCTCAGGTTAACGGTTGTGCTGCCAGGCTGGCTCAGTCGGTTTTCGAACCTGCATTACCGGGAATTCGCTGAAAACCTGATCCGAAGTGAGGTACCCGCACATATACTTACAAGGATTTGCTGGATCGGGATGGATTCAGGCCTCAGCACATCTGAAAGTGCCGCAGGCAAGCCACAGATGAAGCAACTGCAGTACTTGTACAAAAACTGGCTCACATACAAAATGGAACACCCTGACAAACACAGCGAAAATGAATATTTGAAGCCGCTTGCAGATGCGTTGCACAACCTGGAAACTATCTATCCGCAGGGCAGGCTTCACGATTGCCAGGATTCTGACGAGCAGCTCACGTCAATTGTCCTTGGAAGATCAACCATAGGTGAAATTAATGAGGAGAAAAGTGATGAATAACTATCTGGATAACCAACCCCCCGTCTATAACCGATTTATTAACAATCAGGTGCTTACCGAAAGCCAGCTCAATGCGCTTTTGAACCACCTCAACTACCAGGACAAGGCAACACGTACCTTGCTGACAGGTGCAGGCATTGTTTGCGGCCTGGAAGTTTCCCTGTCACCAAACGGGCGGCAGGTGCGCCTTACAAAAGGTGTTGGGGTAACTTCTGACGGGGATTTAATCAACCCGGATCAAACTGATTATACTGCATTCAAAGAGTTTGAAGATACAAATGCACGGTATCCGAAATTCATCAGAAACAATAAAACCATTTCATTATGGGAACTTCGCGAATCGGATGAAGCATCGGATGTTCACCCGCTCAACAGGTTCACATCTACTGCCGGGTTTGAGTTAAATCGTGCCATTGCCTTGCTGTATCTCGAATATTATTACAAAGAACCGGAAGACTGCTCGCCGGTTGACTGCAATTCACAGGGGAAAGAAGTTGTTGCGCGTCCCAGGTTATTGCTTATTTCAGAAAATGATGCCGAATTTATTTCAGAACAGGATTCTGTTTTTTCCGATGTACCGGATAAACACTCAGCAAAAGGAAGGGACGTTCTTGAGACACTGTATGCACATAGAGTGATTCATACTAATTTTTCAGCCGGTAATACTGAATTTGCAGATGTCTATCGTGTTTCTTTTGACGAGATTATTTCAAAATTAAATGGGCTCTCAAAATATCCGGTTTTAACCCGTGCCCTCGGGAATATAAATGTGAATTACACCCAGCGTTTACGGGCAATAGCATCCGGGAATGCCCATAGTCAATACGTTTACGGATTCTATAAAGACCTGACAGAGGCAATCAATATATTAACCGGTTTGCTGAAGCAGAATATTTCCATTTGCAGCCCGGATGTTTCCTCTTTTCCAAAACACCTGTTATTGGGCACAATACGGGAAGAGAGAAAAGATTTCAGACACCGGTTTTATCCTTCCCCGGCGTTGCAGAAACCGGCGGCAGTTTGGAAGATTCAAAAGGCTTATCGAAGAATATTGTTGATGATCAGGGATTTTCAAACCGGGCTGGAAAGTGATATCCGAATTACGCCTTCGCTGCCATATAAACGGCCTCTGGGCGAGCGGTCCATACCGGTATATTACGATTTAAAAACAGCAAACAGGGCTTCCGTTTTTGTTGAAAACTGGAGAAACAATGGCTCTGATCCGGTCCCAAATTATTTCGGGTACGGGTATCCATCCTCATTTAAACCGCTGGATGTTTATTTACAGGGGCACGATTTTTACCGGGTTGAGGGGCATATCGGGCAGCCATTATTTAATGCCTTGCAAGATTTGAAAAAAATCAAACAAACAAAGGGGCTCCCATTCAAAATTCTCCCCATTGCCGCTGGAAGTATCGTTGATGAAAGAAGCATAGATTTTGATGATTACAAGGCTTATTTCGAAGACCTGCAGGTTGTTCTGAAAGCATGGAATGAAGAACATCAATGTTTGATGCAGAGTGCAAGCAGGTTTTTATCCGGGTTCAGCATAGAGCAGCCGGGCAAGCATTCCAGCTTTATTGAAAAAGAGGCTCATCATATTCCTGCTGTTACAGAACGGCATACCGAAACGTTCGTTCACGGCATGCATGATTTCCATCAGCCACTCTTTTACGAAGCTTACTATACACCTGCTAGAGAATTCAAATCACGCAATATTGTACTCGAAGGAGTAAACAAAACCGAAGGAACTGTAGGGAATATTCTCATTAACAATATAAAAACATCTGATACGGCAAATGATATCCGGGCGAAGTACACAGAATGGTTTGGCGGGCGACTAAACCAGATTGATGAAACGATCATAGATATCACCGTACGCAAGCCAATTGAGCTGATTGGTTTCATGAAAGAAACGGAAGACAGAAAGATCACAGATATTCGTGATTTCACGCCGGAAAATATGCGCCGGTATATTGCATCGCTCGAGGAACAATGCGCACGATTTAAAAAGACGCTCGTTGATGTTCAAAAAGTTGCTTCAAGTCAAAATGTTGAAGTACTTGGATCTGCTGAATGGCTGGGAACGTATATGCAGATTATGCACCGATTGAGCGAATCGTGCTGCCTGGCCGAGAAGGTTAAAGTTCTCTACCAAACCATCATTGAACGAAAAGAGGAACTTTTCAGCCAATTCAGGCTTCACACCTTCCTTGATAAACATCCGGGTGCAGAGCACTTGGCCGGTGTTCCGAAAGGAGGTACATTCATATTGCTATATTCGGCAGGAAGGGGCCGTCTGAGACTGAATGAAGGAATAGTAATTGGAGATTTATGCCTGCCTTATATCTGCTGCTCAGGTACACCGCCGGCTACGTTTGTGGTTCCTGAAGAAAAAACAGGCCTGAGGCTCCCGACGGATCATATATGTAAGCCAGGCACTGACATTAATGAAATCAGACTGGATGTAACTCCGGCAAGAGGCGAAGTAAAAGCGTTTATTGATGATAATGAATTGCAATCGGCCATTATACAAAATGAATCAGGTACATACTTTAATCCAAATCGTGTTAATGTAGGTGATTTCGGCAAACCAATCCGGTTTACTGTGAACGAACAGAATGTTGATGCCCGTCTTACCATACACAGAATGCCTGAACCGGCCTTTACAATTGATGATAATATTCAATTTAGCCGGAATAATACAATTGCTGCAGTACGAATCAGGAACACCACCAAAAACAGGAATGAATTTAATTTCCAATGGGATTTTGGCGGCAATCAGCTCATTGATAATAATAATGCACAGTTTGTTCATGAATTTTCTGTACAACCGGGCAGGGAATTCACAGGCAACATTACAGTTCGTGCCTCAAACGATCACTGTACTGCCACAGCCAGTGAAAGGGTGACATTCCAGGTTCCTGTTGTTGAAACACCGGAACCCGAACCTGTACCGGAACCGCCGCCACGTGTGAATTGCAGGGTAATGGCTGAGACAAACCTTACCCGTTCAACTGAAGCGTTAGACAGGTTTTATCAATCTGTTCCTGCTGTTCAACGGAGAAGGGCGCAAATTGAGGAAATCCATGATCAGTTTGTGATTCCATTTTATAAGGATATGATAAATGAACTTGATGTATCCCTGAGTGGTGAAATGGATGAAAAGGTTCGTGAACTTATACAGGGTGTTCAGGGCTTTGTATTGACTAATGTAATAAATTCAAATAACCAGCCGGTACAGCAATATGCTATGTTATTGTTTATGGAAATGATATTACTCTGGCTGGCAATCCATTTGTGTCGTGAAAATGTACAAATAACTCTGCCCGAATTATTAATGCAGGCACCTGTCAGTTTTGATATTACCCATGACAGGCGAGGGACGGAAACACGAAGGGAACAAATTGACTGGGTAAAAACCACAGAAATGTTCGCAGGCCAGTTTTCAGGCCAATTTAGAACAGTATTGCAGCGCTCTGGATATGTGGAGTCCTTTACGGAAACAGCTCAATTTTTAACGGGTCGTTTATCCCGGCAATTAAGAACCGCCATTACAAATATTCACCGATTGATTTCAGGCTGATTGAAAATTGACAATTAAGAGTAAAAATATCATTAATAAACTGGTAATTGAGCTCCAGCTACCTGGCAGTGAAAATCAGCGGGATGAGAATTCCGACAATGTTAAGGTTGCCGTTCTTGATGGTATCTATTCCTTTGACCGTAATTTTTCTGCAAGTTTTTCAGATCAGATTTACAGGACAGAACAGGTGCAAATAAATATATCGATTGACCGGGATAAAAGGAGCAATATAGCAGCTGAAGTGGTACGGCAGCTAAAGGAGCATTTTTTACAACAGGGTGCTCCGCGATTACAATTTCAAAATGACAGAAAACCAGGCAGCCTAACTGAAGTAACGCGACTAACTGAAAGGCAAAAAAATGAAGAACTCCTGCTATACTTCCTGTTGCATGGTTTTTCCCCATGGTGGGCTGACAGCCCCGATATGATGAAAGTAACAGATACCCTGCTGGCCGAAAGTTCACCTGATTTTTGGGAATTAAAGTTACGGCCGTTGTTGGTGAATAAACCAGTTGTTGTTGAAAGGATTGCAAAACAATTTACTGATGAGTCGTATCTGAGAATATTATTTCTGGCAACGGGTGATGAATCTGCTGCAAATTCTGCAGGCAGATTTGTCGGGGAAGTGGAAAATTTTTTAAAGGAACGTCCGGATCCATTTTCTTATGGATTTACAGAAAAGATAATTGCCATCCTCAAGATCCGTCTGCTGAATTACCTTTTAGAAAAAAAAGAAAAGTTTACCAGAAGCTCAGAATCCCAATTGATTGAAGTTGCAACGGCTGTTCTCCTGGACAATGTGGCGGAAGTCACTTCTTATGAATGGACTGAATTTATTAAAGGAACTACGGAAAAAAAGAGACAAAAATGGGCAAATATTGCTAAAAAGAAAATAAAAGCCCGCACCGGCAAACCGGAAACGAATATCACAGAAATTGATAAAAAAGAAGAACTAAAAACAATTGCTGCTAGTCCCGTGGAAGGGGTATATAATGTATCGCAGGCCGGGCTTGTTTTACTCCACCCCTTCATGTCAAGATTATTTGAAAAAACAGGGTATTTAAAAGATGGATTATTCCGCTCTGATGAAGTGCGTGAAAGGGCTGTTTGCCTGCTTCATTATTTATCTGCCGGGGAAAGTGAGTATCCTGAACCGGAACTGCTGCTGCCCATGCACCTTTGTTCCTGGCCGGCCGGCATTCCGGTAAACCGATTCTTAACCTTGAGCAAATATGAAAAAGAGGAGTGCAGCCGGCTGTTAAAGAGTGCCATTGAACATTGGCAAGCACTTAAAAATACCACTCCCGATGGCTTGCGTGTCAATTTTCTGATGCGCAATGGCCGGCTGAAAAAAGGCGAATTTGGCTGGACATTACACGTTGAGCACAAAACACACGATGTATTATTAAACAAGCTTCCGTGGGGAATATCTCTCATTAAATTCAAATGGATGAGTGAACACTTAACTATTGATTGGAAAAACAGTTCATGATAATGTTTGATAGGATGATATCAGAACTTCGCGAGTTTACACTCGCGCGCCTGGAGCACTATTTCCGGAAACGGGAAAAAGCCCCCGACACCCGGTTATTTAAAATATCCGGCGAAAAAGGGCATCCGCTTATTTCTGATATCAGAAAGTTCAAACTAAACAGCGACGAACAGTTGCTTATTGCAATTGTACTTGCCCCTCATCTGGATCCCGATTTTTTCCCCGGGATCATCCAGGAAGTATTACCGGCAGGCGGCGACTTGCCGATCTTCGGAAGCGTGAAAGGCAAACATCACCGGGGATTTATACCAACCGGTGAAACAGCGTTATTCATTATCGCAGGCATATCAATGAAAAAGCGCCTCAGCTTAATGAAACTGCTGAGTGAATCAGTTTTGGTGAAACAGGGGCTCCTTTTTCTGGAGCCGGTTGAAGTAGGCGAGCCCCGTATGAGCGGAAAGCTCGTGCTTTCGAAAGAGACATCAGAACTCTATCTCACGGGCAGGATATCACTTCCGGCCTTCAGTACAGATTTTCCAGCCAGACAGATAGAGACGGACCTCAGCTGGGATGACCTTGTTCTGACCGGTGATGTTCTTGCCCAGGTTGAAGAGCTGAAAACCTGGATTGAATTTAACGACCGCCTGCTGGATGAATGGGACATGAGAAAAAAAGTAAAGCCTGGCTACAGAGTGTTATTTTCAGGGCCGCCCGGAACAGGCAAAACCCTGACCGCAACCCTGCTTGGGAAATATACAGGCAGGCCTGTATTCAGGATCGACCTGTCTCAGACAGTTTCTAAATATATCGGTGAAACTGAGAAAAACCTGGAGAAACTCTTTTCCAGGGCGGAGAATAAAGACTGGATTCTTTTCTTTGATGAAGCTGACGCACTGTTTGGAAAACGAACCGATGTTAGCGATTCGCACGATCGGTATGCTAACCAGGAAGTAAGCTACCTGCTGCAGCGATTTGAGTCGTTCAGCGGTCTTGTAATTCTATCCACCAATTACAAGGCGAACCTCGATGATGCCTTCCTGAGACGGTTTAACAGTATCATTAAATTCCCGTTCCCCGATGCAGTACAGCGACGTGATTTGTGGGTAAATGCACTGCCTCGAAAAGCGAAGCTCGAAAAAAGCCTGGATGTAATGAAGATTGCCTCAAATTATAAGCTCTCAGGTGGAAATATTTCCAATATCGTACACTGGGTTTGCCTTGAGACCTACAGCAGGAAATCCGATATCATCACCAAAGAACAATTATTGCTGGGCATTAAAAGAGAGGTGGAAAAAGAAGGGAAGATATTTACCGGTTTGTCAGATACTAATCACAGGGTTAACGGCGATTTAAAGGATTCATAATGAAAGTTGCACAGACTCATAACAACAACGAATCTGTTCATCACGGTTTGGCTGATCGTGAAAATAAACCTTTTTTTCAGGGTAAATCAGAAAGTGAAAAACCATTTTTTATTTCAACATCGGTACAGCCTAAAATAAAAATAGGTTTGCCAAACGATAAATATGAGCAGCAGGCAGACCGGGTAGCAGATGCCGTTGTGAGTTCAACAGTTCCCAATATTCAGCAGCAATCGATGGAAGTTGATAGGAAACTGGTTCAAATGAAATGCAGCGGTTGTGAAGAAGAGGAAAAGCTACAGATGAAAACCGGCATTCTTCAGAACAACCCCTATGCTTCACCCGAAATTTCGAAAAGGATTGAAAATTCGGGAGGTGGTGGCAGTAAATTACCACCGCAAATCAACAATGAAATGTCGAATAAAATCGGGGCTGATTTTTCAGGTGTCAATATCCATACTGGATCTAAAGCTACAGAATTGAATCAATTACTCGGAGCGAGAGCCTTTACTCATGGTAATGATATTTACTTCAATTCCGGAGAGTATCGTCCGGGTACACTGGATGGAAAACACTTGTTGGCACATGAGTTAACACATGTGGTACAGCAGAATTCTGATACTATGAAGATCATTCAAATGCAATTTCAGGAATGTATGAACTTACTAAACTCACAAAGTTTAATGAGTGTTATAAGTGGTAATGCAGCTCATGCAGCAATTGCTGCTGAGTTTGCTATTCAAGTACCAGGTGCAACAAGTATTTCAATTCCAGGTGGTTCTGCATCCCCTCTGAGATCACAAGGTATTTGTGGTCGGGACTCTACAATAATAAATCCTCAATTGATTGGAGGCCGGGCTGGAATGGGATTTCCAGATTTGGCGAGAATTATAGGTTCAACTTTAGAAATTGCAGAAATTAAACCAGCGGCCTACGAATGTTTGATTGATGGAGAAGAACAACTTGCCAGATATATATCTAATAGCAATGCAGACGATGTAATAGCTCGTTCATGGAGGGCAAGTAATGGAATTTCTCTAGTTACTCCCATGTCTCCATCAACTTTTTCTCCTGTTGATATTATTACAAGAAATGTAACAATTCGCTTTGCCTGGTGTTCACCCGGGTTGTTAGTTTATGATGTAATTGTAAATAGAACTGACCCGCTTCCACATAGGGTTCCGGTTCGTGAAACAGATGTTGTAACTGATTCTAAATGGCAAAGAATTAGAGAGTTTGTTTACGAATTAATAGAAAGCGGGGTAGAAGTTGAAGAAGCGGTCAGAAGCTTTCTTATAGAAAATAGAGATTTGATAAACCTTGTTATTGCAGCTGGCATTGGGCTCATTGTTGCTACATTAGCTCAAACTATTGCGACAGCTGGAGTTGGTATAATTCAGGATTTTATCATTATTCCAATAGCAGCAACATTTATAAGAGTAGCACATTCTTTACGCTACTTAGTTCCCGCAGGTACGGCAATTTCACCAATGATAACTAGATAAGGTCTTTTATTTATTCAATTAGTATCTACAACTTTTTGGAAGTAGCGAAAAAATTATTATACATTAACAATGAATCTCCTTCAAAACTTATGCCCCCACGAATCCATACTGCTGGTACTGGGAGTGGTTTTGTTTTTAGTTCTGATTTTCCTGATAATCTGGAAAACCGTGAAAGAGCAAAAAATCGGGATATTGTTCCCGTTTTTCCTGTTGCCGATAGTGATGATTGCCTACCCAACGGTTGGCAGTGTTCAGTACAATGAAGGCAAATTCCAGTTTAATACTCTCCTGGCACAATATCTCGAAGGTTCAATGACCGATGAAGGTGTAGATGAATTCAGGGAAAAGTACCAGGTGCTCTCACAATCATGTAAATCGAACCACGACTCCGATATGCTCACCACCTTTGCGCAAGCGCAGCTTGCCACCGGAAATTATGAAGAGGCCGCACTGATGGCAGAACGGACACTGAACCTGAGGCCGGATAACCTGCTCGCTCGCGATATTCAACAAAGAACCATTTTGCTAAGGCAGCAGGAGCAGCATTTCAGGGAAAAAACATCACAATTGCAAACCATCATTACATCGTATGAAGAAGGCAGAACGAACGCTGAAAGGGCAAAACGTGAATTAACAGGAATTCTGTCAGAAATCCAACTGCCGGATAATATTGATCCGCGTTCTGCCCTCATAGTTGCAAAAGCACTGTCGTACACCGGCCACCGGGAAAATGCACTGGAATTGGTGAACAGTGTTCTCGAAACACCCGGATTGAATGAGCAGGTTATTCTGGAAGCCCGGCAGCTCCGAAGTGATATCAGGGCCGGCCACCTGACACTGGTACAGGAAACACCATCCGAAGTAACACCGGATGTATTGACCATCAACCCCGATCTGACCCGCGAAATTTTAAACCAGCAGCGATTTCGTACAAGGATCTGGACAGACCGGCTTCGCGAAAACCCATAATACTGGATTAAGATGAATCCGGAAAAACCACAATGAATTCGTGCAACCTTTATTTTCATAATCCTGAAAATCTGATGTTTGTTCAGGAATCACAGCTATGGCCCGGTCGTTTGATGAGACGACTCCAAAATGGGTTGGCAGGCAATATTAAAAAAATACAGATCAATCAACTGAACCAATAACCCCAAACCATAATCACTTAATGCAAAAACGAATAAAATTAGTTCAACAATTACTCAGGGATAAAGGATTATATAACGGAAATATTGACGGGATTGCCGGGCCAAAAACAATGGGGGCACTTGCTGCAATAGACGGGGTCGACAGCGGCCTGCCCAAAACGCGACAAATCACCACGTATATCCAAATTACCGCTCAGGAAAGGAACATCGATGTGGGCCCGGTTGACGGGTTATGGGGGCCAAGAACAAACGCTGCATTCGATGAATTGGCTTATCAATTGGAGCACGGAGCTCCGCAGCCATCCTGGCGGCCCGATGAAATAGTGGTGTCAAATCCACGCAATTGGCCCGTTCAGCGTACTGCAGAGTTTAACAATTTTTATGGCGAACGGGGAACACAGCTTGTGATGATCGATTTTCCATACGAAATGAAACTGGCATGGGACCTGAGAACTAAAACACGACGTACTCGCTGTCATGCCAGGATCGCCGACAGCCTGCAACGCGTACTTCAAAAAGTAAAAGAGATCTATGGTGAAGATAACATCAGCCGCCTTCAACTCGACCATTTTGGAGGGTGTTATAATGACAGGCCCATACGCAACGGGTCCCTGCCTTCGATGCACTCCTGGGGAATCGCCCTGGATTTTGATCCTTCCCGAAACCAGTTGAACTGGGGGCGCGACCGGGCGTCATTGGCTCATCCCGATTATTACGATTGGTGGAGCTGCTGGGAGGAAGAGGGATGGATCAGCCTTGGTAGAAAAAGGAATTTTGACTGGATGCACGTGCAGGCCGCACGGCTGCCTGAGTAACAAATAAATAACCAACTATTAGTGAAATGACTGTATGAAAAGTCCATCAGCCGCTTATAGATCCCCAACGAAAACTGATGTTCAAGTTGCCCGAAATACGTTTCAGAACGGAAGATTTTTTGGAATTCAACATGCAACAGAGCCATCCTTTTTTGGTCCGGTCATCCTGCAGCCAAAACTGCTAATTGGTCTGCCAAACGATAAATATGAAAAAGAAGCCGATCATATTGCTGATATAGTTACGGGGTTCTCTGGCGCCAATGCTCAATCGGCCGGCAATCACGATGGAGTGCTTCAGATGAAATGCGACGGGTGCAGGCATGAGGAAGAAGTGCAACGTAAATTGATTGTGCAGCGTCAAGTTAACAGCAGCCAGGCAGCTTCACCGGACATCAGCCGGAAAATCAGCCTGGCGAAAGGGAGCGGTCAACCACTATCCGGAAAAACGCAACAGGAGATGGGAGCAAAAATGGGAGCGGATTTTGGCGGGATCAGGGTTCATACCGGCCGTAAGGCCATTCAGTTCAACCGGGAGCTCGGGTCGCGGGCATTTACGGTTGGAAACCACATTTTTTTCAATCGGGGTGAGTATCAGCCATCATCATCAACTGGAAAATGGCTGATGGCTCATGAACTGGTGCATACAATTCAGCAGGGTTTGGGGATGTCTTCTGAAAAAATTCAAAAACAAGATGATGAAGAGGAGCAGCCATTACCACGTGTACCGCTGCCGCACGAATTGTCGAGGGAATTTTATATGAATGTTCTGGAAAGCTCTGAAAGTGAGGCTGTAGTTGAGTCACCTTCCCGGCGTTCCAGCCATTCGCCCAGAGTCCGAACACGGGGTTCTGTTGACGACTCCGGGCGGTTCCGGGTACGGACAAGGGCACAATATAAACTTGCACCCGACCTCACTCTTGGGCCTCTTCAATTTTTTGAAACGCTGAGTGTTGAGAGCGGAGTATCGGGCGGTTCACTGGAGGCAATTGTTGGAACTTGAATCCCCACAAACCCCAGTTGGCCGCGTCACTTTGGGAGCAGAGGCAACCACTGCAATTGAGGCAGGCAGTGAAGGGCCATCAGACAGCCATGAACTCTCGGCAGAACTGGGTTGGAGGTACAGGTTAACCGACGAGAATCATCCCGCCGTCAGAAACATGGATCTTTTCATCACATTTGAGGGCAGCATGGAATGGAATGAATTGCTCTTCGGTGGTGAAGTTACAGGACGTCCATCATTCTCAGGAACACTATTTTTCGGAACTCAATTTAATTTTTAAAAACCTGATGAAACAAGCCTGTTCAATATCGGCTCCAAAAAACAACATGATACAAGATAGTTTTCACCAAACGTTTTTTTCATCAAAAAACGAAAGTGCAAAACCCTTTTTCAGCCCCTTAATATTTCAGCCGAAACTACAGATTGGCCAAGTGGACGATATATATGAAAAGGAAGCCGACCGCGTAGCCGATAAAGTTATGAAAATGCCCGAAGCTGCCATTCAGAAGTTTGATGATGAAGAAGAGCTTCAGATGAAAACTGAATCCGGAATCCAGATGATGTGCGACGGGTGTAGAGAGGAAGAGGAAGTGCAGCGAAAGCCGCTTATCGGGGCAAAAGCAGAAAACAGCCGGGCAGCATCGCCTGAATTGTCCCGTAAAATTAATTCAGCTAAAAGCACAGGGTATTCGCTTCCGCAAAATACAGCAAAAGAGATGGGATCTAAAATAGGAGCCGATTTCAGAGAAGTGCGGATTCATACAGATTCCCATGCAGTTCAAATGAACCGGGAGCTGGGTGCCCG
>RECI01000052.1 GCA_007694095.1 Balneolaceae bacterium
TAGATCCACCTCACTTGTAGCAACTACAAGGCCTTTTTTAGGAATATGAGCTAACTGATAAATTCTCTTCATCATTTTGAAGTTTTTTTCTGAAGCGGGCTATATTTGTAGCATGCATTTTGGCAGATAGAAATTGAAAAACTATAGTAGCAGAAATAGGTATTTTAGATGAACATACTCCTTTTCAATAAATATAACAACATAGAGCTTTACAGCTTTCTATATCCGGTTTTTTAATAAAATGTTCAGAAATGTGATTCAATAAAAAATGTACTGAACCTGCAACCGGCAGCAAAACGATTGGCCTGATTTCATTTTTAGCCTTAGCATTAAAAGTTAGAGAAGCCAATTGGAATCGATTATTTTTGAGCGTTTCTATTTCATTCATTTAGCTTATTATACACCTTTTTCAACATCAGTTCTTTGACAAGGTCACCAAAGCCCTTGTCTTCCAGAATCTTTTCAAAAATATCCTGATTCTGATCCATACGCTCAATTAACTTGGATATGAATAAATCTTCGAATGCGTATTTGAAGGTGTCAATTTTGTTAACTTTTGCCTGAATTTGCAGAGTTTCATCCTGAATCAATTCAGCTTCGATTTGATCAAAAAAGAGTTTGTCAGCTTCTTCAAACTCGGTGCCAAAACGGTCATTCAGAATGGTGATAATTTCAGATAACAGTGCTTCTTCCTCTTTTGCTCTTTTCAATCCCGCTTCGGTTGTACCGCTCAGTTCACCCTCTTCTCCTTTTTTGAGTTCAATAGCCCCTTCTTTGATTTTTTGGAGGCGATAATATTCTAACGATACCTCATCATCCAATTGCAGCGATTCAGAAAGATTTCTTCTGGGTAACCTCTTTAGAAGGTTTTTGGCATAAGCATAAAACTTCTCCAATTCAGTATCAATAAACGGCATAATCTGGGAGAGGAAGGCATAGAGATTAGTCCACGAACGCAACCCTTTTTTAAATTCGTCCTGTTTTTCTTCCTTCTCAATACCTCTGAAACGATCGATGGCCGGATCGGTAAATGCATACAGTTTTTTCTGTTCCTGCGGGTGATTTAATTTCGCAGCGGGATTAAAGTAAACATTCGCAAACCCTTCTATTTCCTGCGGCCAATAGATTTGAAACTGGTCAAGCCTGTTTTTCAGGTCAAATAGATGGTTTACATCGGTTTCTTCGGTTACCATAGTCGTTTCATAGTAAGGTTGAAAAGACTCAAAGATGGTTTCTCTGTCATTCACAAAGTCTAAAATAAACGTATCTTCTTTGCCCGGATAAATACGGTTCAGACGAGATAACGTTTGAACCGCCTTAACTCCGGACAGTTTTTTATCAACGTACATGGTATGTAAAAGAGGCTGATCAAATCCGGTTTGATATTTATCAGCAACGATCAGGATTTTATATTCATCATCACCAAAGATTTCAGGAAGCTCTTTTTCTCCATAACCGGTAAGCTGTGGCTCAGATACTCCATCCGGAAAATTATCATCCACTACTTTACCTGAAAATGCTACAAGGATTTTAATTTGATTTTGATAACCTTTTTCATTGATATATTTCCGGAATTCTTCAAAATATCGTTTTGCATGAAGCCTTGAGCCGGTAACAACCATTGCTTTCGCCTTGCCGCCTATTTTAGAAGCTACAACCTGCCTGAAGTGCTCAATGATAACCTCCGTTTTTTGTGCTACATTATGCGGATGCAGGCTCACAAACCTGCCAATAGCTGACGCAGCTTTTCTTTTATTCAGCTTCGGGTCATCTTCGATGGCCTTGGTAAGTCTAAAATAAAGGTCGTATGTAACATAATTCTGTAATACATCCAGGATAAAGCCTTCTTCGATGGCCTGACGCATGGAATATAAATGGTATGGCTGTGGCTTCCCTTCTTCGTCTTTGTATCCAAATACCTGCAATGTTTTATATTTGGGAGTTGCGGTAAAAGCAAAAAAAGAGATGTTGGGTTGTTGGCCTCTGGATGCGGCTGATCGCTCAATTTCTTCTCTGATTAAGTCTTCGTGTGTATAATCGTCCGGATCGGTGTCTTCAGTTTCTGCTTCTTCTAACGATGTAACAGCCAGCACTTCTTTCATTTTCTTACTCGCCTCACCCCCTTGTGAACTATGGGCCTCATCAATAATGACAGCGTATTTTCGATTCGGCAATTCACCCACTTTGTCAACCACAAAAGGAAATTTCTGCAGTGTGGTAATGATGATATTTGTGCCATACCCCAATGCCTCCGCCAGTTGATGACTATCTTTGTCTATCTTTTGTACAACACCGGTTTTATGCTCAATCTGGTATATGGTGTTCTGCAGTTGTTGATCTAACACTTTTCGGTCTGTGACCACGATAACACTGTCAAAAATCCTTTCATCCTGCTCATTATGAAGACTTGATAAACGATAGGCCAACCAGGCAATTGAATTGCTTTTCCCCGACCCGGCAGAGTGTTGAACAAGGTAGTTTGTACCTGTTCCGGTTATTGATACCGCTGCAGTAATTTTACGAACGGCATCCAGTTGATGAAATCGTGGAAAAATGAGCTTCTCTTTTTTGAATGTTCTCCCTTCAAATTCGATCTCTTCCGTTTGCAGATGAATAAATCGCTGGATGATCTCCATCCAGCTATCTTTTTTCAAAATTTCTTCCCACAAATAAGACGCTCTGTACCCCTTTGGATTCGGAGGATTTCCTTTTCCTTTATTATAACCCTGGTTAAAGGGAAGCCAGTGAGTTTTGCTGCCATCGATCCGGGTGGTCATGAATACTTCGTCCTGGTCCACCGCAAAATGAACCAGGGTTCTTTTTTTGAAAGCGAAGAGCAACTCCCGGTTATCTCTTGTTCGGCTGTACTGTTTGAGTGCATTACCCGTATCCTGTCCGGTAAACTGATTCTTTAGTTCCATGGTAGCAACAGGAATACCATTCAAGGCAAGCACCAAATCGACGGAATTTCTGTTGGTCTTGCTGTAATAGACCTGTCGAAAAACCGAAATCATGTTTTTATTGTAATGGGTTACGGCATCGGGATTAAGGCCGGATGCGGGCTGGAAAAATGCCAATTGAAAACGCACGCCATAATCCACAAATCCGTTACGAAGCACATCGAGACTGCCCCGTAAATCCAGTTCTTTATACAGGCGCTGAATAACCCGGTTTTCAACATCTGCTCCGTGAATGGACGATATCTTTACCCATCGTCTGGGCTGTGACTCTTGCAAAAATCGTATCGCATCGGTTTTGAACATGCCCAAATCGGGGCTGTAATCAGAAGCTTTTCCTTCTGTATAGCCGCCTTGTTCAACCAGTGACTGAACCAAGGCGGTTTCAAAAGTATTTTCGGTTGTGATGCTCATGTTTTTAATTTTTTGTTGAAACTAAAACAAATCAAGGTATTCTTTGAATAGATATACGCGTCCCCGTTGTCCGCCGGTAATTTCATGCAAAATACCCGACTTCTCAAGATCGGCGATCAATTTATAAGCACTTACATTGCTTTTATCTATGATCTGTGCAACCATTTCCGCATTCACAATAGGCCGGGTATACAGTACATTAATTACCTTATAGGCATCTGAAGCACGATTGCCCAACGGCTTGAGCCGGGTGTCCATGGTTTTTTGTAATTGCATGATGCCGTCAAACGTGCGAATGCCTTGTTTCGCGGTTTCAATAATCCCGGAAAGAAAAAACCTGAACCATTGACAGATGTCGTTATGGGTGCGTACGCGCATCAGGTTATCGTAGTATAACTGCCGGTGGCTCTCAAAAAAGTCTGACAGGTATAAAATGGGCTGTTTTAGAATCCCACGGCCTACCAGGTACAGGGTAATCATGAGACGCCCAACCCGGCCATTCCCGTCAAGAAAGGGATGGATGGTTTCGAACTGGGAATGAATGAATGCGATTTTCAACAGATCGGGCATGGGGTTTTGCTCGTCGTTGGCAAACTTCTCCATATCTCCCATCAGGTCGCTGATGTACGCATGCGGCGGAGGTACAAAAACGGCGTCGTTCAGCGTGGCTCCTCCAATCCAGTTTTGGCTGCTGCGGAATTCTCCCGGCAATTTTTGTTCCCCCCGCACACCCTGCATCATCACCTCGTGCATTTTGCGAATCAGGCGGGTGGAAAAGGGAATCTGGTTCAGCTGCCGAACGGCCGTGTTCATGGCTTTGATATAGTTTTGCACTTCCTGCCAGTCGTTGCGGTGCTCGGGCGGGATGTCTTCTTCCTGCATAAACGCCTCTTCCACTTTGGTTTGGGTGCCCTCTATGCGCGAAGACTGGGTGGCCTCTTTGGCGATGTGCATACTGATGTACAACTCAATATTCACATACTCGGAATACATATCCAGGCGGCCCAGCTGCCGGTCGGCAAGGCTCAGCAGACGGATAACTTCCATATCATCGATAGTCCAGGTACGGTTAATGCCCTCCGGTACAAAGGCTTTGTAATAGCCCTGGTTGATATAGGCTCCTGCTGTAAAGTTTTTCATGGTTTCCTTTGTTTAGTACATGCTAATTTAAGAAAAACAAACAAAAACTTAAATAAGAAATATTTTATTTAAGAATTCTTTCCAAAAGTTTAATTAGAGTGTGAAAAAGCTAACCCATCACCCGTTTTTGCTCCATATTTCTCCCACTGAAAAATCCTGTATGTCCCATCAGAATATGTATACTGCTCATGAATCACAGTCCATCATGTAATCATAAAAATCAGTGGTGCAGACTTTTACTTT
>RECI01000217.1 GCA_007694095.1 Balneolaceae bacterium
GATTTTGAAAAAGCACTTCAATTTATGGAACGAAGAGGTTTCGATATGCCGGTCTATCATTACCGGAGCCGGTCTTTGCTGGCGTATGAGAGTACGGTTATCCCCACAACATATGTGATTACCAAAGATGGACGCCTTGCACTGGAAAAGAGGGGGCTTGCAAGGTATGATACACGGGAATTCAAAGATTTCATGTTACACCTGGCTGATCTGTAAGAGGCTATTATCACTTGATTTTCGAATTCATTTAAATCTGAGCGTTAGCAGGTGCTTTTTCAGTCCCGATCTTTGGAACAATTCCCGCGATGTGTTATCCGGGTCAGCGAAAAAGCATCATCTTGCCCGACCTTGATTCCCCGTTAACAATTATTCGGTAAATATAAAGGCCCGTCGTCATCCCGGTGATATCCACTTCAATTTCATAGCGGCCTGATGATTGTACACCATCGTAAAGTGTTCGGATATGCTGGCCGTTGATAGAAAACAAGTCAAGTTTTACATCGGATGTTATTGCGATTGAATAAGGTATCCTTGGATTTGGGTTTGTCGGTACAATTGGATTTGGATAGCTTTGTTCGAGATGTAAAACCTGGTTTTGCCTCAGGGTTTCACCAATCAGGCTTATGGAAACAGGTGGCTGGATGTTTTTTGCGTTATGAAAAAGCAACATTGAAGTGGTATGGAGATCTGTACTCTGCGGCTGATAAGTTATCTCGATTTCAACAGATTGACCCGGTTGCAGCGAAAAACTGTTGCTTCCGCTAATTACAAAATGGTCACTGTTAAGTTCAAGCGTGCCTGCTAATGTTTCAACCGATGCAGCATCACTTCTGATTTGCAACATTTTTGTTCTTGTTTCACCTTCATTGATTACGCCAAAATCAATGTTGTTATCACTGATCGCAATAACGGCATCCGCTGCGAGAAACGTAAGGCATCCTTCAGCAAGGGGCCATCCCATATCACTGAACATACCGCATAGTAACGGCCCCGGCGAATGTATGGCTAATGCACGGGCCATTCTTGGTACCATTAAAGCATTAATAGTGCGGCTGAATGTTGCTTCATCGAGATGGGAATAACTGGATCCGGAATTCCAGACGTGGGGTGTATACAATCGTGCCCGGTTTTGAGGCTGGTCCTCCAATGTCAGCAAAGCGTCGTCACCATCAAAAAAAACGCCGTCACGCTGCCCGGTTAATGCAAGGAAGAGGTCGCCTGACGGATTTGAGTATTGAGTTTGATTAATCAGCTGTATAAAGTTTCCATCATAGGCAAATCGGTCATAAATATAGGGGAACACAGTGCTTCCGGATCCTCCCCAGCTACCTGACTGTGAATTTTCAGGTACATTCATGCTCCCAAAAAAGCCAAACCCATGAGCAAGTTCGTGTAAAACAACAGTAACAAAATCCAACCGGCCCTGTGGTGTCCGCGCATCTGTTCCAAAATACCAGTCGCTTACCGAACAATTTACATTTACCCTGATATCATGCTGTAACGGTGTTCCGTTACCTGTGTCAACTTCTTCCCTGAGTGCCCTGCCCGACATGGCTGTTAACTGCGCAATGGAGTACCAGCTGTTAGGGTCAATGCTGTTCAGCCTGATAATCCGGGTTGGCCCTGCGCTGCCAAGTGTCACACCTTCAAGTTCCCGCCACACAGCCTGAACGCGAATTGGAATGTCGGAATGCAAGTGTGTAGCCCAGATGCCCAATGTGTATTCAAACGCCTCGGCTGCATCAGATGGCCAGTTTTGATCGCCGCAAGAATTATTAGCTTCGATTGCGTAATCAATCTCGAACATTGTTGAGGCAGCATGTTGAATTTTTCTTTGAAATTCAGGGCTTGGTGCTATATGGATGTTGGCATTTTCATCGGTTGGGTCAAGAGTGCAAATGTGCCCTGTATGAGAAACTTCAATAGCTTCGAACTCCAAAATGTCTAAATTCTGCGAATAGAGAAGTTGAGAAACCAAAAGGCACAACAATACGAAAGGCAAAAGCTTCTTAAACATATAAATGGGTACCGCGCTCAAAATGCGGATATAGACTGAATTTTGAAAGGTAAAATAATGATTTAATGGTAAACTTAACGGATGATAATATATTTCATGGCATTTTTAGTTTTTTAATCCTAATCTGCTAAACGAAACAGCGGGCTGCAAAGTTATTCTAATAATATATCAGACAGAATCTTACTACTATGCAAAATTTTGATTCATGGTTTGATCTGAGATATTTGTCAAATATCCCGCTGAAAATAAAATATTTAAACTATGCCTCAAAATAACCCTCGAAGAGGTTATACTCTTTTTGCCGGTTTACTGTTTTGGATTGCACTCTCTTACTTAACTGCCTGGATTGGGGCACAGGTTTCGCCCGGAATAGCGCCAGGTGAATGGTATGAATCCATTGCCAAACCTTCATGGAATCCGCCAGGTTGGTTATTTGGCCCGGTTTGGACAGCCTTGTATACCATGATGGGAGTGGCAGTGTGGCTTGTTTGGAAAGACTATGGATTTTCAGGGGCGAAAAAGGCGATTACTCTTTTTTTGATACAATTGATTCTGAATGGATTATGGTCACAGATATTCTTTGGCATGCAGGAAATCGGCTGGGCTTTCCTGGAAATCCTGATTCTTCTGTTCGCAATCGCCATTACTACAATACTCTTTTTTGAAAAAAACAAGCTTGCTGGATGGCTGATGGTGCCTTACCTGCTATGGGTAAGTTTTGCTTCCGTTCTGAACGGTACCCTTTGGTGGCTGAATTAAAAATATTCTACTTAATTACCGACATTTTCTGGATATTTGTCACATCACCTGCCACAAAACGTACCAAATAGGTGCCTGAAGCGAAATTTGCAGAGTTCAGCCGTGCAAAATACACTCCCGGGCTTTGCTGTTCATCTACAACTATTGCAACCCGCCTTCCAGTTATATCGAAAATATCAATGACTACATTCTGTGTAGCTGAGAGCTGATACCTGAGAGTTGTACTGGAATTAAACGGATTCGGATAATTGGGGTCGATCCTGGTATTGCGGACTTCCGTTACAAAGGAATTTACTTCGCTCCAGTTGCTTTCTCCCCCGTCATTTGTAGCTTTTACCCGCCAAAAATAGATGGTTGCAAAATCAAGTTGTTCAGGGCTGTTGTACGATGTTTCATTGAGTGTTCTCTCAATTTGAAGTTCAGAAAAATCTTCGCGTGTCGATACCTGGATGATGTATTCAAAGGCCCTGCTGCTGGGGTTCCAATTAAATTGTGGTGTAACCGGTATCTGGTTATCATCATGCATCGGAGCACCGAGAATTACGGGTTCCGGCTTCTCAATTATGGTGCTGAAACTCCATGTATCACTCCAATCACCCAATCCTGCCTGGTTTGTAGCCCGTACCCGCCAATAAAAGTTCGTCAGAAAGTCCAGACTGCCGGAAGAATTGATCGCGTTAAAGTTTGTAGTTCGCGTAAACACCGTATTGGTGAACTCCCTGTCGGTAGCAATTTGAATTTCGTAACGTTCAGCCCGTTCAGCCCGGCTCCATTGCATTAAAAAACCCGGCATAAGGCCTTCAGATCCGTCTAAAGGTACCACAAGTGAAACCGGTTCGGGCAACTCCACATTTCTTTTTGTGCTGAATCTCCAGATAGTGCTCCAAAAACTGTTTCCAGCATCTGAGAGCGCCCTTACCCGCCAGTAGTAATTGGAATTCAGGTCAAAAGATACATCAGGTACATATTCCGTTGTATTCAGTGTATCATCAATATGGATGTTTATGAAATCGGATTCCGAAGCTATTTGTATGCGATAATTACTTGCACTTTCAACCGGCATCCATTCGAATAAAAGCTGCTGCTCTGACTCTGAAGAACGGTGTACCGGGTTTAAGAGGCTTGGGCGGGCCAATGCAACTGTTTGCTCAAGAAGTTCGAGGCAACCTGGGCCAAGGGGCCAAAGCATATCATCCAACATGCCGCAAAAAACCGGACCCGGGCTGTGGATTGCCATCGACATATCCATTCTCGGACGCATCAGCGCATTGGGTGTAGCAGAAAATGCGTTTTGGTCGAGGTGTGAATAGCTTGAGCCCTGGCGAAACTGAAGCGGGGCATAGAGACGTATCCTGTTACCCCGGTTCGCAATTTCAGACTCCATTCCGCTGAAGAACATTCCCTGGCTTCGTCCGGTTACAGCATTATATAATCCGGTTGAATTATTCGGATACAGGGAGGTGTCGAAAATCGGGTCAATATATCCGTCATTAGCAAACACATCAAACACTACCGGCTGCGGGTTTCCTGTCTCATTCCGATGAAACCACTGAGCGGTTTGCCTGGCTGTATCTCCCCTGATACTGCCGGCAAAACCAATTCCATGACCGATTTCATGCAGCACAACTGTTACAAAATCGATGGTTCCGGAAGGGGGGGCCGCGGAAGTACCAAGATACCAAGCGGCATAATTACAATTCATATTCACAACAATGTGATGATTCACTGCTGATGATGCTCCCGGCTGGTTAATCAGATCTATTCCGGTCATGGCACTTGCCTGTGCAGCTGTAAACAATGTGTTACTGTCAATTCCCTCTCCATTCAATGTATAGAATATTGTAGGGCCCGCGGAGCCAAGAACATTACTTGCTAATGACCTCCAGCGTGCTTCAATACGGATTGGAATATCAGAACTGAGATGATAGCTCCAAATTTCGGCCGCATA
>RECI01000063.1 GCA_007694095.1 Balneolaceae bacterium
CGGGCAAAGGTCATTTTTTCCCTGTCCATACGAATTGGAAGCTCATCCGGTTTATGTGACTTATTGTTGATTTTAACTTTAATGTCTGTGTGGTTTTTTCTGACGAAATAGAAATCCTGCAGCATGACCAGGGGCAGTGATGAAGGATTGGTTGCGGCATCGCCCATAGGGGCCAGCAGGCCAAATGGTTTTCTCTTCCGCGAATTTTTTTCGCTGATTACAATTTCAACTTCTCTTCCCGATATATCTGCGAATTTATAATGGGCTTGCACACCAAAATCGTTTACCTGATAAAATGCCTGTTCCATATCAACGGCAATCATCTTATTTAATCCGGCGCCTGCAATGTCGTACTTTGACGAATCCGGATTCAGCGATTTTTCATGGTAAACATCAATCTTTTTATCTGTTCTCCATCCAATTACCAGATGCCCAACGCCGTTGATTTCATCGTTAAACACCTGCGGTTCAAATCCCACATAAATTGAGTCCGGATCTTTCTCAAAATTTACAAGAAGTAATCTTTCCATTGGGTCGATTTGTATCGAAAATGGAAATACAACTCTGCTGGATTTGCTGTCAGTCATACTGTTTTGTGAAAGCGATTCATTCATAATTACAAGTAAAAGCATCATTAATAAAGCGTTTCTTTTCATCTGTTTACTTAGTTTCATTTTGAAAGCACCAGGGTTAATGATGCCTTGAGCCCGACATTCAGGTTGGAATTATCATTCAGCTTACGAGTATAAATGTCGGATAGCAAGAAATCATCATTCCCGGCTCCTTTGTATGAAACAGAGATTACCGGTCCTGCCGAAACCTGAAACCATCTGTTGAGGTTTACCCCTAAACTTGTTGACAATGACGTATGCCTTGAACTGTTCCGGAATGATTCTTTATAATCGGTGTGATGATAAACCATTTCGGGATTAAAGAATATTCGGTTGTTGATTGGAATCAACGAACCAAATCCCAGGCCGAATGATAATAAATTCTTTTCATGGTATGCTAAAACATACTTCGTATAAAGAGGCTTAACTCCCAAACGTATTGCCAGGCCTCCCGGATAGCCCTTCGCGGTGTATACTTCAGCCAGATCAATGGCGAAATACCCTCCTTTTCTTACAATTGAAACAAGCCCCATGGGTACACCATTTTCAAGGGAATCGGTATAGTTGAAAACACCCAGTTGAAACCCGTCGAGCTTCCTGTTGATATTTACAACCCCCATTTGTGCTCCGTCTATTTTATCGCCGGTTATATTGACCGATCCCATCTGCAGGCCATAAAAATCACCCCCTGAAATGTTTACTGCGCCAAACTGTGCACCGTCCACATCGCCCCCTGAAATGTTTGCTGCCCCGAACTGTGCACCGTCCACATCACCTGCCGAAATGTTTACTGCCCCGAACTGTGCACCATCAATACTGCCAAGACAAATGTTCACCGAGCCGAATTGAGCGCCATTAATGGAATCGTTGCATACATTTAACGCACCAAAAGCTGCACCATCGAGTTTCTCCGAAATCAGATTATACGCCCCGAATTGTGCCCCTCTAACCGATTTTTCGGCATAATTCAAGGTGCCGATCTGCGCTCCTTCCAAATCGCCAAAAACAAGGTTTGAAACTCCGACTTGTGCTCCGTTCAGCATTCCCTTTGTCATATTTAAAAGCCCAATCTGAAACCTGCTGTAGTTCTCTTCAGCTACATTGGCAAGCCCAATCATTGGATAATTAAAGTTGTCGGGCACGCGATTAAAGAACCCCAAATAGATTGTGGTGTCTTTGTGGTCAGGTGTTTGAGCATTGACTCCCTGACAAACCATACCAGTAAGTAATAACCCTGCTGTAATTGTTTTTGTGATAGTTTTCCGTAACATAGTTTTATTTTTTTTAGAAAAGTCTTGAACACCTGAGTATGGCAAATCTAAAACGTCACTGGTCTCGTGCCCACCGGGCCAGAGTCCGAAACAGGGCTATCAATATCCTGTTTATTCGTTTTTTCATATGCTGACTTCAGATTTATTTACGTAAAATTTTACAATACATCCTTAAAAAGGACTTTTCAGTAATGAGAAGTCAAAATATAACTGTTGCTCTCATCGTCTTTTTTCATTATATTAAAACACATATCTGTAATGTAAATGTAACCTTTCGACCAGATCAGGTGAAACTGTGCCGCTTCGAATTGAAGCTCAACCATGGAAGCACTGAGGGTGGCAACGGTACCCTTGAGGGTTTCTTTTTGTGCGTTTTCATTGAGCTTGTTCAGCAGGCAGTCGTACACATCCACCGCGGTGATTTCGCAGGGAGCTATGTGTGCCAGCGCCAGGGTTTGGCTGCCCGAGCCGCAACCAACGTCGAGAATGCGCGGGTTTGGAGACGGGTTTTCAAGCAGACTGAAGGCTATCTCAGTGTATTTTTCATCGCCCGGGCCTTGCCTGTCAAGTCTTTTGTAGCATTCTATAAAATATTCGGTCATGGTCGCAAAGGCTTTCTTTATTTTTTTGAAGGCAATGATAAGTTCTTTAAGTCTATATCTGATAATCCGGTTAAGTTAACAGTAGTCTTCTTTAAAGAATTATTCTGTTTGCAATTACCAGTACAACATGTATGAAAACATGCGCAATAAAAGCACTTTCCAGTCCTTTCTTCCAGTATAACCAACCGAAGATCAATCCACCGACAGTGTTTCCTATCAAAACATAGGTCAGCAGGACTATACCTGGTTGTTCAATTATGCCATAAACCGCAGGGAAATGGCCGATGGCAAAAAGTACCGCAGCCAGTACAATCCCTGTCCAGTAAGCTGCAGGTTTTGTTCCTTTAAGCACTTTAGCGCTTAACCAGACAAGAAGGGTCATCAACCCAAATCTCAGCAATATTTCCTCTGTAATTCCTCCATATAAAAATCGGGCAGCAAGGGTGAGTTGAAGGGACTGACTTAATTTTTCGTATTCGGCAAGCATCATTGGTTTGAACAATAAGACCACCAATACCACAACTATTCCTGCAATAACTCCACCGCTAACCCCGGATTTTATGATTCCTGCAACATCCAAAGGCTCTTTGTTGATCCCAACCCAATTTTCGATAATGGGCACCCGCAAATATACCTTCTGATACAATATTGTACCCACCAATACTGCTACAATGACCAGTATGGCCGGGTTTAACAAAAGAAGCAGCTTGATTTGAGTGGCAGTAAAACTTTCTTTTAAAGTCGCTTCGATTTCTTCCGGCAAAGGGAAATCCATTGTAAGAAGTGATGCAGTACCAATTAACCCCAGGATTGCCAGGATCAAGCCCAAATAAATCTTTTTTCTGTTCATGACTTTAATGCTTTGTTTGTGATCTTTATTTAAGTATTTCTTCTATGGCTCTTTCCAATATTTCATCTTTGGTTAAATCAGACCAATCAAAATTCACGGCAATATCAGGCTCTACTCCTTCTTCTGCATAGTTGCTCCCATTTAAATCCAAAACCTGGGATATACTAAAACGGTAAGTCCATCCATTGGGTAATTGCCCTCCGGCGGGAACACCACCTCCACCACCTGTTGTGTCACCAAGCAGTTTAATTTTGGGGAATGATTTGGTTGCCAATGCAAAAAATGTTGTAGCGCTATAAGATGCTCTGTCGATCAAAACCATAACCGGTTTATTGTAAGTTATACCCTTGTGCGCACCAATGTAAAATGGTTCTCTTGGGCCAAAATCACCCTTATTAGGTCCATTACGGGTAATGGTGTAAGCAACTAAGGTATTTTGCTGGTTAAAACGTTCTAAAATTTCAGGAATGTTAAATATGGAACCACCACCGTTGGCCCGCAAATCGAGAATCAATCCTTCGGTATCTTTGTATCGGGTAAGCACATGATCCAGCACCTTTTCGTCCACATCACTCGTGAAGCTTCCGTATCTTATATAGCCAATTTGATTATCGGCGAGGAAAGTATGTGCAAATGGTCCGGTATAATGAGCATTACCAATGTAATACTCCCTGAGTGTTCTGAAATCGATATTACTGGGGCCGGTGAGATCAACATTGTAAAAAGATATATTGAAAGGAGCCACCAGATTAACATGGTCGTCTCTAAGTTTGTTGAGCATTGCTGCCAAAACATTAAAGAGGGAGTCTTCGCTCATATCACGATGCAATTTGGCTTTGTACTCTAGCTTTATTGCATCCCAATCCACCTCTTTTAATTCGTGATAGCTGTACTTTTTATCCACCTCACTCCATAGGTACTCAAAATTATCAAAGGGGTCGCTGCTGACATAGTCTTTTTCGAAAAGAACTTTTTCGCAGGAAGCAAAAAGGGCTGTTATAAAAATGATGGTCAAAAATCGTCTCATGACTAAAATGTATTTATCGGTTGTTGTTAATAAGAACAGTGTATTCAATTCGGTGCATACCCATTTGATAAGCGGCATGTTTTCCGGGAGCATGCATAGCATCCCAAACGTATGCTAAGCGGCGGCCATTGCCACTTGAAGAAAACTGGGTAAACTCCAGCTTAGAACGAAGGCGCCAACCATTCATGGACCAGGAATATTGATCCCAGACATAAGAAAACATGGAGGTATTGGTTCCGTCCACAGGGCCGTCATAGAAGAAATTATAACCGGGTCGGCGGTTAAAGTTCAATACACCCGTCTCCAGTTGAAAAGCAAGGGTACGTCGAACCGGCCTGTTTCTTATGGTCAGAAACAAGAAA
>RECI01000050.1 GCA_007694095.1 Balneolaceae bacterium
GGACTACCAGGAAGTCCTCGCCGTCCACGAAAACCTTGAGTATGTGAATGAGAGTATTAATAAGCTGGATCTTGTTCCAGGTGGGTTTTGAGAAGAAGAATATCGAACCGCTGAATATCGAATGATGTATTTCGAAGTGACCCATTTCATCATTTAAAATGAGATTTGGTACCAGCAAAATCATTCACAAGGATTTCATATCATCTCAGACGTATGTCACAACATTGCATTTCATGTTCTTTTATAGCTATCTTGTTCACAAATCAACTATGTTCACGTAACGTGAACGAGGTAATAGTGTGAACATGAAAGAAAAAGAGATTGTCCATACAGCCATTGAGAATCTGGAACCAGGCTTTTTAAAAGGTCAATGGCATGGGTATAAAAATGCGCTGCGAGATAATGGCATCGACGGAACATTTACATTAGAAGTAGAGGGAAGAAAGGAGACATTTGATGCGGTCGTAAAAAAGGAACTGCGTACATACCTGGTGGATCAGATAATCAACAAAGCCAAAGGCAGAGAACACTTTATAGTGATCGTACACAAACTATTTCCGGCTTTAAAAGAGAAACTGAGAGAACATAATATTAACTATTTGGAGGCAAACGGCAATATCTTCATAAACACCAGGAAACTCTTTTTACTTCTCGATACCGACAAAACACTCAAACCAGAAAAAAAGACGGGTAATCGGGCGTTTACACCAACAGGGTTGAAAGTACTGTTTGAATTTCTTCGCGATAAGGAGTTGATTAATCAAACACAGAGAGTGATTGCAGAACGTGCGGCGGTTGCACTTGGAAATATTCCAAAAGTCATCCAGGGATTAAAAGAGGCCAATCAGATCTATAAATTGAATCAAAAACAGTATACCTTTAATGACAGAAAAGATCTGCTACATGTGTGGGCAAAAGAGTATCAAAACACATTGAAGCCAACTCTTTACATAGGAGCATTTACTTTAAAACGGTTCGGGAATAATTGGAAAGAGGTTCCCTTAAATAGAATGAAAACGGTGTGGGGTGGTGAACCGGCTGCCGATCTTATAACAAATTACCTGCAACCGGGAAAACTTACACTCTATACAGAAGAAGAGAAGAAAGAACTGATGGTACACTATGGGTTGATGCCAGATAAGGAGGGGAATGTACATGTATATGAGAAGTTCTGGGCAGATACGATAGAGTTGGAAACAGCCCCGCAAATTTTAGTGTACGCCGATTTGATCAACACGAACGACAACCGCTGTTTGGAAACCGCAAATATCCTGTTCAATGAGCACATCGAACCCAAGTTATAAAGATCTGGCGATCCCACATTTAAAGGAAGTATTTGAGATCATTGACACACTTTTGAAGGAGAAAAACATCCCTTATTACTTAATTGGGGCCAATGCAATTTCTCTGGAAATGTTAAAAAAAGGAATAAAGCCCGCAAGAGCTACCAAGGATATCGATTTCGCAATCATGGTTTCAACCATGGACGAATACGAAGGACTCTCAGCTGCCATACAAGAAAAAGGTTTTGAAAAATTAGATGCGGCATGGAGGTTCTATCATAAGAAGTTCGACATACTTATTGACTTGCTGCCATTTGGAGAAATTGAGGAGCGTGGCACGATTGGGTTCAATGACCGCACAACCGACCTTCACGTGCTGGGCTTTAAAGAGGTTCTGGAAGATACTTCAGAAATTAATCTTGGAGAGATAAAGGTTCGGGTTCCGCCTCTGCCGGGCATGATTGTACTGAAACTTGTGGCGTGGAGTGACAGGCCTGAAGTTCGACATAATGACTTGTATGATATTTTACGAATCATTGAACATTATAATGATCTTGAATTTGAAAAAAATATGGAGCAGCATTTTGATGCAATCCCTGAGAATGAAGAGTTTGATAACTTCAAATTTTCTTCCCGGATTCTTGGAAGAAAAGTAAGATTATATCTGGATAGATCAGCAGAGCTCAATGAACGAATCAGATCAGTCCTCGATGAAAATACAGTAACCCCTGAACAATCAAATATTGCAAGAAACTGGGCCAGAGAAAAAGATTGGGACCTGGAATATTGTGTGATGCTTCTAAACGAATTTAAAACGGGAATTGAAGAAGGTGAGAAGTGATCTGCCATCAGGTAAGTACCCGGTAGTTTGGTAATTTCGATCCCAGTTAAAAGTCCTCACTACCCAAAAAAACCTGGAATATATGATGGATAGTATTAACAAACTGCCACAGATGCAATGTGATTATTTTAACCCAAAATTGTCATTGACCAATGACAATTTTGCCCGATTGGCAAAAAAGGCCTAACGGCTTTTTTTGGGTTTAATACATCTGATTCGGTTACAGATATCTCATCAGCTACTCCTTTCCATGAAAGGGAACACCCGGGGTGATATACGACCAGGTATCATCTTCGTATTTCTGCTGCAGTTCATCCAGTTTAACTTTCAGATATCCCTGTATTTCCGCATAAGAAGGGTCGCCATATATACTCTTTAATTGCTCCGGGTCTGTTTCCAGATCAAACAATTCCCACTCATCATGATCCGGGAAATATGCAAGGGTGTAGCGTTCGGTGCGTAATCCGTAATGGCGGGCAACCGCATGCCAACTGTGCTGAACTTCAGGCCCTTCGTAATAATGATAGTACACTGCATCTCTCCAGTCGCCGGGTTCTTCTCCGTGTAACAATGGCACCATAGAACGCCCCTGCATTCTGCCGGGAATCTCTACACCGGCCAGTTCCAGAATGGTGGGGGCAAAATCCAGGTTTTGCACAAGATGTCTGCTGACAGAACCCGGATCAATCCCATCCGGCCAGTGAATAATCAATGGCATACGGAAAGACTCTTCATAGATCCACCGTTTATCAAACCACCCTTTTTCGCCAAGGAAGAAACCCTGGTCACCACCATAGATAATCACCGTATTGTCAAAAAGATTTTCCCTTTTCAGGTATGCCATCAAACGCCCTACTTCGTCATCAACTTCACGAACCACCCTCAGGTAATCTTTCACATAGCGCTGGTAGCGCCATCGTGTGCGTTCTTCTTCCGACCAACCGGCGTAATTGTCATACAGATACTGGTTATCCGCGGCATATGCTTCCATGATGCGTGCAAGCTGTTCTTCGCTTAGCCGGTTCTGATTCACCATGGCCTGCCATTCCGGGTTTGGCTCACCCGTTCCCGGATGAAGAGGCACTTTCAGGTCGCGCCCCCAGTTCATCGATTGCGGGCCGCCAAGCTCGCTGATTTCCATATCCTGCTGATGCGCAGCTGTTGTTAAACCTGAATATTCAAAAAACAGGGTAGATGGCTCCGGCAGGTCCCGGTCCTGATAGTCGAACAGGGCAGGGCCCGGCAGCCATTCCCGGTGAGGGGCCTTATGGTTGTAAATCATCAAAAAAGGGCTGTTTCTGTCTCTTTCCAGTCTTAGCCAGTTCAAAGCAATGTCGGTAATAATTCCTGTGGTGTGCCCGTAATATTCCACATCCCCGGCTGGTGTTCGCATTGTTGGATTGTAGTAGGGACCCTGGCCATATAACACTTCATAGTAATCAAAACCCTGAGGTTCAGTTTGGAGGTGCCACTTGCCTATCATCGCCGTTTGGTACCCGTTTTGCTGAAGGATAACAGGAAAAGTTTCCAAGTCGGTAGGCATCGGTTCCATATTGGTAAATACCCCGGTTTTATGGCTGTGCATACCGCTCAGCATCACAGCACGTGATGGAACACAAATGGAGTTGGTCACAAAAGCATTATCAAACCGAATCCCGGCTTCAGCCAGCCGGTCAATATTTGGTGTTGGAGTGTGGTCCAATTGAAGGCCATAATTCAAGGCTCCCCTGTATGCCCCGACTGCCTGTGCGGTGTGGTCATCAGAATACATCACGATGATGTTGGGTGATTGCCGGTTTTGGGAGAATGAGTCTACAGAGATAAGTGACAGAGCTATACAACCGATTACAAGCTTTAACAAAGCATATCTCTTTACTGATTTAGTCAAATATTTTAAACGCATTTTTTCAAATTAGGGTCATCAACGTTGTGAATGTACGTTTTAAGGTTCATGGAATCAACCACACAAACAGAGTTGAATTACCCACTTATTCTGTTTATTCCCCCGTTTGTCTGTTTTCACAGGTTACCACGCATCCCCTTTCCGGATCCGGTTCATCCCCAAAACGCCATCTTTCTGTTAATGGCTCCGTTTCCGGCAGCAGGGGAGGATATTGATCTGTATCGATATCAAGCCGCTGGCCTTCGGCGATGAGCTGATTCCGCAGTTTTGGGTAGTCGATATCGTGCAGGTTAACGCCTTCTTGCAGTGACTGAACGGCCGCAGTGGCTGCCGACTGGCCCAGCATCATAAATACCGGTTCCATACGTATGGAGCCGAAAGCGATGTGGGATGAAGAGACTCCATTTGTACAAACCAGCAGATTTGCACACTCATTGCGTTTCGGGAGAAGCGACCGATATGAGATTGCATAAGGGCCGCCCGGGGAAACTTCAATGTTCCCCTCATTCTGAACACATCCCTGTTTTGTGATGTATCGCTGCACATTATGGGAGTCCATTGTATAGGAGCCCAGTCCCACCGGATCCGGGGCAATGCGAACGCGCCGGCAGTCGTGCTCGGTGGTTACATATTCTCCAACCATTCTCCGGGCTTCACGTACATAGATCTGTGTTGGCCAGTTGTTATT
>RECI01000111.1 GCA_007694095.1 Balneolaceae bacterium
ATAGGTAATCGTTACAAGTTGCATGAGGGGGGTGAGTGGATAGACGAGGGGGAAAACGGCAGGCCCGACCTGCTGGACGAGGCTGTCTGGCTGCTGGAATATAACAGGCGTGCAAGGCACATCCTGAAGGATTACGGGGGAACGGGCGGTGTGCCCGGCTATGTGGGAAGGGATGGGATTGAGCCGAGTGCCATAACAGCATGGATGGATACCCGTGAATGGTATATCTCGGGTAATAATCCCGAAGCGACATTCCTGTATGCGGGTAATGCCGCATATTATGCCATTAACCTGAACCGGTTCCATGAACTTCAAGGAGGAACCGGCAACCATCCCGAATATGAGGAGTGGATGGCCGAGGCAGTTGAATCATACGATTGGGGAGCTGCAAATACCAGCGGGGCTGACGGGGATCGCCGTGCACAGGGATATGCTGCTGCGGTGCTTTACCGGGCCACTGATGATCCTGAATACCAGTCTGTATTCAAAGATTACTGGGTTTGGGAACCCGACAAAACCCATGGAGAATGGGCGGGTGTCAATCTATGGGCTATTGCAGCTATGCAGCACGCCATGTTGCCTGATGATCATCCCAATCTCGATACAGAACTGCAAAACAGCTGCAGTAATAATATAGTAACACGGGCGAACTCAAAGGCTGATGATATTTATGCGAACGGTTTCCGGAACGGGATGGAATATTATCAATTTTTGCAGCTTGGAGGTTTCAATACACCCCGGCTAACAGTCCTCGGTGCCGCGCACCGGCTGACCGGTGACACACGGTACCTTCAGGCCATGCAGCATGCCGTGAGTTATGTACTTGGAGGCAACCAGCTCAATATGGCCTACCTGTCTGGGCTCGGCGAAAGGTCAGACCAGTGGATCTTTCAGCCCAATGCTTATCTGGTTAGCAACAAAAACAACAAGGTGTATACCCCTGAAAACTATATCGGACAGACAAGCTACTTTGGGGCTACAGGTCTTGCCAGTAATTACTGGTTCACAGAATCGAAATACGCTGAATACTTTTCGCGTCAGGCCGCCTATCCTCTGGCGGCCGATCCTCCCAGCGTGTGGCCGGGAGCTGAGCAGAAATTCCAGAACCGCTACAGCATCCAGGGGGGTGAGTTTACGATACACCAGCAGATGAACCACATGATTTTTGCGATAGGATACATCAATGCTATGGCCAACACATCAAACACTCCATATTCGCTTGCACCGAGACCTGAAGTATCACTGAATCTGAATGAAGGGCAATCCCTGGACGAAGCGGGGTGCAAGCTGAGAGTGACAGCCTCAGAGAATACCCGGCGGATTGAATATTATGCGGGGTGGCGGTTCATTGGAGAGAACAAAGATGCAGAGAACGGTTTTGAATTCATATGGAATCCGGCAGTGACATTTTTAGATCAGGATATTCTCATCACTGCGGTGGCATTCAGTGACAGGGGTAGACGGTCTCTGCCAACCGAAGAGGGGATGGCACGCATCAGAATTTCAGAAAATTCACAATGCAGAATTGATGATGATGAACCTACTGACGGAATTACATTCAGATTGTTTCAAAACTACCCAAACCCCTTCAATTTGAGAACGCTCATCCGGTTTGACTTACGCCATTTTTCACCCGTTACTATCAGCGTGTACGATATGCTTGGAAAAAAAATTACTACACTGATCGATGAACCGCGAGCTGCCGGCCGGCACTCTGTTACATTCGACGCATCGGGCCTGGCTTCCGGTATTTATATTTACAACATGCGAAGTGACACCTTTAACCAAAGCAAAAAAATGACATTAATTAAATAAGCTCCCGAATGTAGGGGCTGCGACACAATAATGGGTATTAAATAAAACCAAAGATATATATAGGATAAAGAATTTTTCCAGCATCATGGCATTTCCCTGGTGATGGGTTGAAGATTTAAAGAGGTACTGTACGGAAGACAAGGATTTTGACGTCATTTTTCAATCTTTCAAAATGTTACATCATATGAAATACTTACCAATCTTATTATTTTTATGCCTGCCATTACTTCTCACCCAATGCTCCACAACAGAACGTACACCGAGGGTGAAGGTTACCGAACTGGATGAATCTGATATAGATTTTTCAAGTTACAGAGATCTTGCACAGGTTCTGAGGGAGTTCTCCGATGTTTGGGTCAGAGGTGGCGGGGATCATGCGAACATTCAAATAAGAGGAGCATCTTCGTTCGGCGAAAATGCACCACCTCTCTATGTAATTGACGGCAGAGATATGGGGCATAGCTACGCAGAAATCAACCGATATTTGAATATGAGGGATATCAGCAATATTAAAATACTCACAGATATAGAGGCCGGGCAATACGGAATGCGGGGCGCAGGAGGGGTGATTGTGATTACCCGCAGAATGTAAAAAAAGATCCGGTTGATTTTGCAAATAATGAAGAACAAAGATTCATTCAAAACAAAGAACCATGAAATATTTCTGTTTCCTGATAATGCTTTTAAGTGTGATCCTGACGGATCAGGCTGTTGCACAACCCAAAATCATCTTCGATACCGATTTCGGCGGCGATGCCGATGACCTGGGGACTCTCTCTATGTTGCACGGTTTTCACCTAAGCGGTGAAGCCGAACTGCTAGCAGTGATGATCTGGAATCGCGAGGAATACTCAGTAGCGGGAGTTGATGCCACAAACCGGTTTTACGGACATCCTGATATTCCCATCGGAGTGAGGGAAGGTGATCCACACTCGCTGGACTGGAACTTTTCACGTGCCATTGCCCGGGAATTGTCGTATGAACTCACCAACAGAGACGTTCCGGGAGCGGTTGAGCTCTATCGGGAAATTCTCGCTGCCCACGAAGATAACAGTGTAATCATCGTAACGGTAGGCCCTTTAGCCAATATCCAAAACCTGCTTCAATCCGAACCTGACCATCATTCTGAACTGACAGGAAAAGAACTGTTCAATCAAAAAGTGGAAAAGATGGTGGTGATGGGTGGTGAATATCCCACCGGCCGTCAGGAGTGGAACTTTTGGGGAGGAATGGAAGGGGTAACTCAGTACGTGTTTAATCATGTAGAAGTGCCAGTTGTTTTTCTGGGTTATGAAATCGGAGTGCGGATTCAAACCGGGGAAATTTTCAACAAACTGCCTGAAGATCATCCGCTCTACCTGGGATTTTATCACTTCAGCAAATATGCCCCTTGGATGTCGGAACGGTTTAACGGGAAAATACTGAATAATTCAACATACGATCAGACCGCGGTTCTATATGCTGTGCGGGGTGGAATCGGGGAATACTGGGAGAAAATGGAAGGTGGAATCAACGAAATTGATCCCGACGGTCGCAACCGGTGGGTTGATGGAGAGGTGACCAATCAATCGTATTTGCGCCTGCTTGTGGAACCGGCCGTGCTCGCCCGAAAAATCGAAGAGCTGATGCTTTTTGAATATGATATAGCCGAAACTGGAATCCAAAGGCGTTTTGGCAACCGCTAAGACGCAGAGAGCGCAAAGGGTTATTATAGAGAGAATTTGCGAACATGTCCGAGTTCGCAAGGAATAGGTAAAGTTCAACTTCAATGTATTTTGAGTACCAAAAAAACACCTCCTGTTTTGTGCATGTCATTGATACTTTACCTTTTTAAATAGAAATATCAACCATTTATAAGAACGTATTTTCTAATTTGGGTCATGCATTGCACAAAACAGGAAAAAAACATCTATGAAATTGGGCATTTAAAAATGAGATTTTGATGATGAATGCGAACACGTATTTTTCATGAAATGAGAATCCAGTGTAATGAGGAAAAAAAAGGTTAATACAAAAAAGCAGCGCGCAGAACGAGTACTTAGCCCACGGAAAAAGTTCATTTTTTCGGTGATCGGTATATTGCTGCCGTTTCTGTTTCTGATTCTTGTCGAGGTTTTCCTGCGTATCGGCAACTACGGAGGCAACCTGGACCTCTTTTACTATCCCGACCGGTTCAACGGGAAATATGCGATGCTGAACCATCATTATCATGAAAAATTCTTTTTTCGTACCACCACTTTCCAGGCGGGAAGAGGAGATGTGTTTCTTGCCGAAAAACCGGAAAACGGGTTCAGGGTATTTGTTCAGGGTGCCTCCACGGCAGAAAGTTTTCCCTATGGGTATAACGGTTTGTTTTCACTTGTATTAAGAGATATGCTCGAAGATGTACTGCCAGGCCATCATATAGAAGTGGTAAACCTGGGAATCACGGCAACAAATACCTATGCTATTTATGACCAGGTTCGTGAAATCGTAAAAATGGAACCTGATGCAATCGTAATCTATTCCGGCCAGAATGAGTATTACGGCGCGCTGGGTGTAGCCTCGGCCGAAATGATCGGGATGAACCCGGGGTTTGTGCGTGCTTATATGATACTCTACAGGTACAGAACGTTTCTAATGCTCAGGGATGCTTATGGATGGCTGCTTGATACATTGACCGGGTTTGATAAAACCGAAGCAGAGGGCACCCTTATGCAGCGGATGGTTCAGCAAAATGTTATTCCATTACATGGCCGTATTTATGAAGCCGGGAAAAGACAATACAGTAGTAATCTCGACAAAATTTTAGACATATACAGCTCCTATGGTGTTCCGGTTTATATCTCAAGCCTGGTGAGCAACCTCAAAGACCATCCCCCGTTTTACTCAGTTTCAGATGGTGAAAATCCGCCCGCCGATGAAGTCTATTTGAATGCAAGGCAGGAGTATGAAAGTGGTTCCTATGAAGAAGCTTATCACTTATTCCGCCTGGCACGTGATCTTGATGCCCTGCGATTTCGAGCACCTTCGGAGTTCAATGAAATCATTAAACAAAAAACTGAAAAGCATGGTGTTTTCTATGTGCCGCTAAAAGAGGAGATGTCAGCCGCTGCAGAAAATGGAATTATTGGTTCCGACCTGATGCTGGAACACCTCCATCCAAATGATGATGGTTATTTTATAATGGGTATAACCTTCTTCCAGGAGATAGTGAAAAATAGCCTTAACAGCATGCAACCGGACATGAGCAGACTGAAAAATCCTGAAGAATACAAGGATGCTATGTATCTGACGGAATTGGATCATCGCATAGTATGGCATCGGGTGGAGGCATTAAATAACAGCTGGCCGTTTGTGTATGTGCCGGATCCGGAGGGATATCCGGTAAATTACACGCCTGAAAGTGAACTGGACAGGCTGGCCATAAATCATGCCCGTGATCAGATCAGCTGGGAGCAGGCCAAAACTGGAATGGCGCGGTGGTATTCTCAAAACGGGATGCACGATGAGGCCATCCGTGAAATACGGGGGGCACTGAGAGTAGTGCCGTACGAAGAAGAAGCGTGGCGTTTCGCCGGCTGGCTGGCCCGGGAGGGCGAAAGACTTGAGGAGGCATTCCATTTTTATAAGCAGGCGTTTAACATCCGGCCAACAAATATTGCCGGCCGGAATCTGGGGATGATATCCATTGATCTGGGACATTATATCGAAGGAGCTGAGTGGCTGGAGGCGGCATTCCGGCTCGACAGAAGTGATCATAACAGCTTGTTTAACGCATCTGTGGCGTATGCATCGGCAGAAGAGTATCAAAAAGCACTGGATGCAGCCGATCAGCTAAACCGGATCAATCCAAACTACCGCGATATTCAGATGTGGAGAATGCATCTGCTATCGCGTATTGATTGAGGCAGCCCAAAAATCGTCAACCATTAGTCCATAACGTCATCCCGCATCAGGTGCGGGATGACGGACGAACTTCCCAGCAAAATGTAAGGGCATCATTGCATTTTCCGGTATATATGGTGTAACATTCTGCTTCGTATCAGATCAGATAAACAGAACAGACGGAGTGCAATTCTGAAAAAATTCGAATTTTAAATATTATTGACCTGACAATGACTTATTCCAGAAGAGAATTTGTAAAAAACAGTATGTTTGGCAGTGCCGGACTCATCGCCTCTCCATTTTCAAATGCAGGATCAAAACAGGCAAAGTCAAAACAGTTATCTCTGGATAAAGCTCCAGATTTGAGCCAATTGTACTCCCCTCTTCTCGATTTATCCCCGGCAAGATGGATCTGGTATCCCTCGCAGAGAACACTTCAGAATTCGGTCTTTCTGTTTCGAAAAACCGTTTGTCTGGATTCAGAACCAGCATCTGCAACGGGATGGATTCTTGCCGACAGCCGCTACAAACTCTATGTGAACGGTGAATATATCCAGTTTGGCCCGGCGCCGTTTGACCCTCGTCAGCCCGAAGCCGATCCTGTTGACATTACTAAATATCTCAAAAGCGGTGAGAATGTAATCGGGGCAGAAGTCTTGTATTACGGAGTTGGTGAGGGGACATGGCCAACTGGAAAGCCCGGATTCATTTTGAATATTTCGCTGTATAAATCAGGCAGGGAAACACGGGTAGTTACAGACGAAACCTGGCAGGTTAGCCTTGCTGAAAGCTGGAAACCCGGCCAGTATAAACGGTGGTACCTGAGGGCTTTTCAGGAAGAGTTTGATGCTCGCAAGTATCCGTATGGATGGAACCGGAGTGATTTTGAGTCAGATCATCGCTGGCTGCAGGCCATGGAAATCGACCTGCCTGCCGACAAACCGCCAATCTCTTCACCTTACGACGAATATCAGCAGGAAATCATGGCCAATCCTGACGACTGCAATATCAGGAAGCGATCTATTCCGCTGATGAAAGAGTTTGAGGTGAATAAGGTGAAACTGGCCGACCAGTTTGGAGTGGAATGGATTGGTGATACTGATCGATATTTTGAGTTTGTGACACCCGGACTTTATGAACCTGCATCACTGGATAGTTTCAGGGATTTGGGCAATGGCAGATATTCTGTGAGTATAGATCCGCCGAAAGCGGCCGTACTTACGTTCGAGTTTGAAGAGCAGATCGTCGGATTTCCTTATTTCACCATCGAAGCCCCGGAAGGCACCGTTGTTGAGATGATGATTCAGGAGGGGCATGAACCCGGTAACTTTCTGATGAACAACCGGCTGCATTCATGGACAAGGTTCATCTGCCGTGAAGGGAAAAATGAATTTATTACATTTGATTATGAAAGCCTGAGGTGGATTCAGTTTCATATTCACGGACAACGGGGAGTTGTGACAGTTAGCAACGTAGGGGTTCGAAGGCGCATGAGCGGCTGGGATACGCTGCCATTTGTTGAGACGTCTGATGATGAAGTAAACCGGGTGTTGTCGGCAACCGTCAACACCCTGTACAATTCATCACAGGATTTAATGGTGGATTGTATGGGCAGGGAGAGGCAGCAGTACAGCGGCGATGTGGGGCACCAGGTACATCCTCTCTTCTCGGCATTCGGAGATCATCACCTGCCGCTTCGCTTTGTAAATACCTTCAGCCAGGGGATTACCCTGGATGGTTTTTTTATGGATTCCTGGCCGGCATACGACCGCCTGGCAAGAATTCCACAGAGACAAATGGGTTTGACGATGTGGGGGCCAATCATCGACCACGGAGTAGGCTTTGTATTTGATTGTTTTTACAGTTTTCTCTACTCAGGGAAAATTAATTCACTTCATGAAGTATATCCGCGCTTACTTCGCTTTTACGAATATCTGAACTCACTGAAGCAAGAAGATGGTTTATTGCCGGTAGAAAATCTTGGCCTCACCTGGGTGTGGATGGATACGGACTGTTATACCCAACAACGGCACAAGCAGTGTTCATTCAATCTTTATACGGCCGCAATGATGCAGCATGCTCTGGCACCGATTGCCCGTGCAATTGGTGATGAACAAAATGCTGAAATTATTGCTGAGGCAGGTCAATCCATTCTTAAAAAAACAATCGACAGATTTTGGGATGAGAGAAGTCAGCTATTTGTGGATAATTTGCCCTGGATGGCTGAGGAAGGAGGGATGCGGTTGTCGGACAGAACCCTTTCGATGGCGGTGATTCATGATTTGTGTCCCGGAGATGCCACAGAAGCGGCTGTTGAATTGTTGGAGAATCCCCCGGATAATTTGGGTCTCTCATTTCCGGCAAATGCAATTTGGAGATTGTGGGCACTAGGACAAGCCGGGAAAGCAGATGCCATCATTGATGAGATTAAAAACAGATGGCATCGAATGGACTCCGTACAGCTGAACAACACCCTGCAGGAACACTGGAACATTCAGCCCGATACACGAGGTCAGTGGAGTCATTGTGCGGTTGGCCCCCTGTTTGCGGTTTACCAGGGCCTGGCAGGAATTGAACCATTGGAGCCTGGTATGAAAAAAGTGCAGATCAAACCAAAACCGGGTGAACTTGAAGAACTGAATCTGCATTATCATACACCAAATGGAAAAATTCAATTTAGTTGTAGTGGTAAGAAGGGAAACAGGGGTATTCATATAGAACTTCCGGAATCATGTGATGCAGTACTGATTGTTGACAAAAGGGAGGTATTGAATTACGTGAAGATTTTGGAATATTCATCAAAGGAGCACGATGCTTACCGGCTTGGAAGCGGAATGAGCCATAAACTGGATTTACGATATACCTGATTAGAAGTATATGTTGAGCATTTACTTTGCTTAGATTTAATCTGGAAATTTAATTGTGTTTTAAAGCGAATGAGCAAGAAATATTTTGCAATCATAGTATTGTTTTCGGTTTTTATTGCCCTGCAGGGGTGCGGTACGAGTGAATCTGCATCCCGTGACAGAGCGGTTGAGGTAGATTCAGATTCTGATACCACTAATTACCAGGAACTGGCCGATTATCTGCGCAGGTTGCCAGGTGTACGGGTTACAGGTTCGGGACAGAATACGACAGTTCAGGTAAGGGGTACTTCTTCTTTTAGTTCAGATACCCGGCCACTTTATGTTGTAGATGGTCAGGTTCGGGGTACCGATTACACAGAGGTAAATCGGTTTATCGATATCAATGAAGTTAAAAGTGTTCGACTGTTAACCGGAAGTGATGCGTCAGCTTATGGGATGAGAGGGGCGAATGGCGTTATTGAAATAGTGATGAAGCGGTAATAGTGTTGAACTACAGGACTGTGGAACTGTATTGTTGCAGAGGAATTCTGCATCAGGAAATAACAATTCAGCAGTTCAACGTCGCAAGTTGTCAAAATCCCCGTTGGGCCATCTTCGAACGGGGAGTCACAAGCCCCGCAGGGACAGGCAAGATGCTTGTGCCATCCTTTGATTAGGATGCTCGCGTCATCAATGCCTCATAGCGGCAGCCGCACGAGTTTTACGAGGAATTAGTCATTTATAATGATTTACATAATCCCGGGCCGACTCGACCGATAACTTCCCTGACATTTTACTGTTGACACGGCAGTAGTTTGCGGGACAGCAGGTAGTGGTAAATTATGCTGCCTCATCTTTTGTTCTTGATAATAAGTACGTAATTACGTACGTTTATATTGAAAACATAATTTATTCCTTTTATCATGAAGACATTAACTGCAACCCAGGCACGAAAGGAAATTTACCGGCTATTGGATGAGGCGTCTGAAACTCATGAGCCTATTCAAATTACCGGCAAAAGATCTAATGCTGTACTTATCAGTGAGGATGATTGGCGGTCTATTCAAGAAACACTTTACTTGTCATCCATTCCTGGAATGCAGGAAACTATTGTTGAGGGTCTGCGGACTCCACTCGAAGAAACCGATGAAGAACTTGACTGGTGAGCAAGTACAAACTCGTTTACACAAAAAAAGCTAAACAAGATGCTAAAAAAGCGGCCTCTTCAGGATTAAGACCGAAGATTGAGGAGTTGCTGAACATACTCAAAGAGAACCCGTTCGAAGAATACCCACCTTATGAAAAACTTGTCGGCAGTTTAGAAGGGGCATACTCAAGACGCATTAATATTCAGCACAGACTGGTTTATCAGGTTCTTGAGAACGAGAAGACCGTAAAAGTGATACGAATGTGGACTCATTATGACTGATATTGCAGCAAACGTACCCCGGAACGCTGTTCCGGATGAACCTATCGTAGCCCGGATCGCCGACCCGGGATGGCAGGATTTTTAGGATACACCATCCCAGGTTCACTGGAATATTCACCAATAACTAACAGGAAAAACGGGAAAATATAGTACCGTTGAACCGTTGAACTGTGGAATTGTGGAATTGTGGAATTGAGCAGGTGTATGTATTTCGCCAACCATTCTCGACTCTGGCAGGAGCCCCGACATGCTTGTCGGGGCACTCTGCCAGGTCTATGGCGGTGTGCTGTTGTGATGATCTGAATTAAATCTCAGCAAGTATCTTATTTAGTCCACTCAGGTTACGCTCCAGTACTTCATGTACATCTTCATCATAGGTGTGCCCGATGATTCCTATATGTCCTGAATAACCGGATCTGATCAGTGTTTCAATCATCTCTTTTTCATAATCTCCCTTGCCAATATCGAGGATTTGGTCACCGTTAATCTCCATGCCGTTCAGGTTTACGGTTTCGAGCCACGGCATCATGATTTCAAGTGCCTCGGCGAAGCGGTGTATCTGGTTGTGGCTGTGATGAAAATTGAAAGCGATGCCAAGATCGTCAAGGCCTGTCGCTTTAATCACCCGAACCTGGTTTTCGGGAATCCCAAGCCAGCCTTGATGGGTATAGAGTGATACCTGGCTTCCGGAATTCTGTGCCCGTTCATGGATACGGTGGATTATCCCGGAAACGTGATTCACTTTTTCATCATCATCCAGTCCCTCATAGACATTCTGGTGCATCCCAACCCAGATGCGGGTCGATACACCTTCATCAACAAGTGTATCAAAAATGAGATCGTGCTCGGGAAGAAATCCATCGGCTGCACGAGCATCAATCCAAAGCCAGACGGCTGTGAGTTCTATGCCGTGCTCCTGAAGTATTTGGATCTCTTCAGAAAAACCGGGCAGATGTTCGGTTCGCCAGTCATATGCCATTTTGGAAAAACCCAGCTCATTCAGCATTACGGCCCGTTCCTGCGGAGACCGGTTTTGATTGTCGTAGGGGATGATGCACCAGGCCACCAGGTTATCCATCGAAAAGAGGGGGTGAGGTTCTGGTGTTATTTGATCCTGCTGGCAGGAAACCAGGAGATGCAAGATGAATGCGAGAAGAGTAAAGCTTAGTATTTTGATTTTCATGTGAAGAGTTTTTTTAGTTGCCACGGAGACACGGAGATACACGGAGTATTTCGTGCCTAAGTGGCTGATCATAATTATTGATATAGCATAAGAAAACAACTTGTTTGGGTTGCCACAGAGCACACAGATTTACACAGATGGTTGTGTTAGTTTTGTATTTCCTGACCCGGATAAACCGGATCATTTTTTGAACCCCGACAGAAATATCGGGACATGTTTGCTAACGAAATTCCCACAAAGTGATCCCTTCGGGGCAAAACACAATTTCCAAAAAGTTGCTTCCATTTATTTCTGACTTTTTCGGAATATCTAAGCCTAAATTTTGGGTGGAAAATATTTGAAATTTGGTGCCTGGATTTTGAAATTTCTGCCATTTTTGGTCAAAATTTTAATTTAAGGACATTCGGTTAAATTAATCATTATTGGTTTAATAAGTTGTGAGCTGCGAGAACGAAGAAATGCCAATAAAGCTGAAAGCAAGCCCGCAGATAATATAATGATACCGAAGTTTCTGATCGTCATGGCTAGTTAGATCCTGGTTATTCTGTTATTGATTATTCACCTATTAATACCGCAAATCATGAAAACTTCATCTTTCTCTGTTAATATGGTAGAATAAATACATGTTTTTCATCCATTAAAAAACCTGCATATGAGAGTCTTATCTGCCTTTCTTGTAATGTTATTCATAATCATTTGTACGCCACTGGTCATTTTTTCTCAGGATTCGTCGGATTTGCCAGGTGATATCGAAAGATATATCATGAATCCTTCACTGGTTGAGGAGAATCAGGAGCCGCCACGGGTACCGGTATTTATATTCGATAATAAAGGTGATGCCATAACCGGCGATCGAAATCTTTCTCCATGGTATTTTTCACTGGATGGAACCTGGAATTTCAGGTGGAATAAAAATCCGTATGAAGTTCCGTCGGGATTTTATAAACCGGATTATGATGTGACAAGCTGGGACGTGATTACTGTACCCGGTACCTGGCAGATGCAGGGATTTGGTTACAGCCTGTACCGTAATATACCGCTTGAGTTCAGTCCGTACGATCCGCCAAATGTACCGCTAAGCTTTAATCCAGTGGGGGCATATTCAAGAACGTTTACCCTGCCCGGTAACTGGGATGGACGAAAGGTATTTCTCAATTTTGACGGTGTAAAAACAGCATTTTGGGTCTGGATTAACGGCGAATATGTTGGTTTTAACAAAGGGGCCATGACATCCGCAATTTTTGATGTCACAGAAAAACTTTTACCCGGAGAGAATCAAATTGCAGTAAAGGTAATTCGCTGGGCCGATTCAACTTATCTTGAAAACCAGGATATGTGGAAGTTTCACGGTATTTATCGGAGTGTCTATCTTTATACAACTCCGGATATCCACATCCGTGACTATTTTGTACGTACAAACTTTGACGATAGGTTCACCGATGCAGATCTGCTGATTGATGCTGAAATCGCAAGCTACGCAGCGAATAATTTCAGCAGTCTGAATGTGAAAGGTGAGCTTTATGATCCGGAGGGCAATCTGGTGCAGCAGTTCAGCCGCAGGATCAGTTCGCCTGAACCGGGTGACCGTGTGAATGTTCAGTTTTCTGAAAGGATGGGGAGCCCGTTGAAGTGGTCGGCAGAGAAACCGAATCTATACACACTTTTGCTTCATTTGCAGGATAGTAACGGTGAGTCAATCGAAATACACCATCAAAAAGTAGGCTTCCGGCAGGTTGATATTCAGGATGGAGTATTACTTGTAAACGGTGTGCCTGTAAAAATTAAGGGAGTGAACCGTCATGAGCACAGCCCGTACAAAGGGCGTACAATGGATGTTAAACAGGTGGAAGAAGAGCTAAGGCTGATGAAAAAGCTCAACATCAACTCAATCCGCACAGCTCACTATCCACACTCTCCGGAGTTTTATCGCCTTGCTGACCGCTACGGTTTTTACATTGTGGATGAAGTGAATGCAGAATGCCACCAGGGAGAAAACTGGCTGCCTAATGTGCCGGGGTGGGACGTTTCCTTACTGGACAGAATGGAAAAAATGGTACAGCGCGATAAGAATCATCCAAGTGTTATTATCTGGAGTACGGGTAATGAGTGCGGCCTGGCGCCGGTTCATCAAAAAATGGCCGACCTCACACGACAGATCGATCCCACACGGTTCATTATGCACCAGTCGAACCAACCAAACGGAGATGCTCCGTTTGCTGATGTTCTGGGTACGAGATATCCGCACCCTGCTCTCCTTGCGGCAATCGGCGATACCACAAGCCGCCCGGTCATTATGGGAGAATACTCTCATGCAATGGGTAACGCATTGGGTCATTTCGATGAGTATTGGGAAATTATCTACAACAATGAACGGTTGCAGGGAGGCTATATCTGGGACTGGATGGATCAGGGAGTGCTTTTCGACCTAAATGAAGTGAAAGACCGTTCTCAATACAATCATCAGGCTGTTCTGATGGGGCGTCCTGAGATTACGGATACGGTGCATGGCCCTGCTGCCGCATTCAGCGGACTGGATGATTTCATTGAAATAACGCCGTCAGAAGCACTCGATCTTAGAGGTCCGTTTACTGTGGAGATGTGGATCTATCCGAGAGGATTTGTCAATCATAATAACCTGTTTGGAAAAGGCCTGGCTATCGATCTTGCCCAGATTTCAGAACGTGAGCTTGAATTTACTCTGAGAACTGGCACCACTCACCGGCTTCGGGCGGAATTACCCGTAAACTGGAATCATAACTGGCATCACCTGGCGGTGCGGTATGATGGAAGTGAAATATCGATCTGGCTGAATGGCAAAAAAGCGGCCACTGCTCCGGCGAGCGGAGCAGTAGAGCGGGTAAGAAATCCGGTTACATTTGGAAAAAATCACATGATCAACAACGAGGCGTGGGAGGGATACATCTCCAATTCGGTGATCACCGATATCCGGCTGCACGGTACAGCCCGGAATCCCGAAATGTTCGGATACGATGGAAATAATCCGCCTGATGACGATAACCTGTTGCTGTGGCTAACATTTGAAGAAATTGAAACTACAGGTTCGTTTTACTCTTACGGATCAACCCCAATGAGCGGCTCCGGTTCAATGAACGGAATCATTGCATACAACCGTGAACCGGAACCGGAAGCCTGGCAGGTAAAAAAGAGCCATGCTCCGGTTTATTTTGAAGCGGTGGATCTATCTGCCGGCCTGATCCGGGTTCAAAACCGTCATCACTTCACAAACCTGGATGAGTTTGAAACCATCTGGTTGCTGAAACAAAATGGACAGGTGATTGAGGAAGGAGAGTTGCCTTTGGTTATTGCACCGTCTGAAAGTGCCAATGTAACCATTCCATTCAGCAGGGAGATCACAGATGAACATTATTATGATCTGTTCATCTCCACACGGCTCAAAGATGATAAACCATGGGCAGATGCCGGTTATGAGATCGCATTTGGAGAGTTTCATTTGAATCAAACGAAAATAATCGAACCCGACTTTTGGATGGATTTTTCCGCTCAGGACGGTCGATTACAGCTGGATCAGGATGAACATTCAATCACAGTATACGGAAAGAATTTTCAGTATATCTTCAGCCTTATTGATGGTGCAATTGAGTCAATGAACTGGAATGAGACAGAACTGATTCTGCGCGGTTCTGTATTGAATGTTTCGCGGGTACCGATCATGAATGAATTGTCAACGTGGGGAGTGGCAGAGTTTGACCTGATTTATGAATGGGGGATTGACATCCTGACTCATGAGCTGCAGCGGGTGGATGTTTATGAAAAAAGTGATGAATTCATCCGGTTAACGTTTGAAGTGAATTCATACTCAGGTGTGGCCAGGGATATGAGGCTCGACAATACATTTGTATATACAATTTTAAGGAACGGCGAGATACAGCTCGGGCACACCGTAATACCGAGGCTGGAGTACTCAGGATGGCCGCCATCACACATTCCCTGGCTGCAAAAACTGGGGCTGCAGTTTGTGCTTTCCAGTGAAATGGATATCCTTGAATGGTTTGGCAAGGGGCCGTTTGAAACCTATCCGGACCGGAAAACCGGTGCGAAAACGGGTATCTATTCGGTTAATATTGATGATATTGAAATTCCCTACATCATACCGCAGGATTTTGACAACCGCACCGATGTACGATGGGCAAAAGTAACTTCGGCAACCGGAGTTGGAGTGGCATTTTACAGCGATGATCTCATGAATGTGGCCATCGATCCGTATGAAAATCTCGATAGCGCATGGTATCCGTACCAACTGCGAAGAAGCGGGAATCCTGTTCTGAGCATCGACCATCAGGTAACAGGAGTCGGAGGAACTCCCGTTACAGCGCGGGAAGAATATCGGACCTATCCAAAACAATACTCTTACCATCTTTACTTTAAGCCTTTTAGCCCGGATTAAGCGATAGACTTCCGAAGTCTTTGGGAAGATCAAAAACACGCTACCAGAACCCTCGATTGGAGCTATCGTTTTTCGAAATGCTGTCGCTCGGGGTGTGATTTCTGGAGGCTTTTAAATCCGTCAGCTAAAGCAGACGGCAATTTTCCTGTTTTATGCATGTCATTGATGCTATATATATTAGAATAGAAATAGCAATCATTTATAAGAACCTATTTTCTAATTTTGGTCATGCATTGCACAAAACAGGAATAGCGAAAACTGATCCGTATCATGATTAATTCAAACTCATCATGTCAGGGAAAGCGGTTTATTTTGGGTACAAATAGATGAAATCACAGTAACTCCATTTTTTTAACCCGGTTGTGAAGATTAGATTTACGGGATTGAATCATAATTGCCATCCAACTTCCGAAGACACTCATGCAAATATTTAAACTATTCTTAACATTGATCCTGTTTCTTGTCTTGAACTGTAACGGTACAACCGCAGCAGATGAAAAGCCAGATAATGATCAACCGGATGACCAGGATGAGGAAGTTTACGAGCGGCCGGATGACATTCCCGGATTTTACGTCGAAGGCAGGCATTTGTATGACCGCTGCGGGGAAGAGGTGATTCTGCGGGGCATAAACCGGATGACCATCGTGCTCGACTTCGATCATGATGATGCGGGCAGGCCTGTTTTTAATCCGTTTTCCCTGCATGAGATAGCCAAAACCGGGGCAAACACTGTTCGGATCATGTGGATGATGTGGCGGGATGCTCACCTGGTTGAACAAGCCGTTGCCACAGCGATTGAGCTGGGAATGATCCCCATCCTCGAAATGCACGATGCCACCGGCAATTGGGGACGGCTGGATGAAGTGGTAGACTACTGGCTTGATGAACTCTTGGACATTGTTAAAAAGTATGAGCGCGACTTGATCGTCAACATCGCAAACGAAGCCGGTAATCAACATGTGACCGACCGGCAGTTTCTTGAAGGATATTCGAAGGCTATCGGAAGGATGCGTGATGCGGGCATTCGAACACCCCTGATGATCGATGCCACCACATGGGGGAGAAATGTGGAGCAATTGCTGCGGGTAGCCCCCGATCTGATGAAGGAAGACCCGGATCGAAATCTGATCTTTTCCTGGCATCCGTGGGATACGGGTCAAAATCAGGCTGCCCGTGTAACCAATGCCATGGAAAAATCGGTTTCTGAGGAGATACCATTTGTGATCGGTGAGTTTTCTCACACTTCGGTCGGTTGTGTGGGCGAGGTACCCTATCATCACATTATGGCTGAGGCCCAGAGACTGGGGATTGGCTGGCTGGCCTGGTCATGGGGGCCGGGAAACGGAGATTGTGAAACGATGGACATGACGACTGATGCATCATTTGAATCACTTTTTGGCTGGGGTCTGGAAACAGCCGTCACCGACCCAAACAGTATCATGAATACATCGGCCAAGCCGCATTCCATGACGGCAGGTCAATGCCGTGATTAAGAAAAACGGTTCTAGCACAAATTTAATGGGGAAAAAAGTGAAAAGTGAAAAGTGAAAAGCTGGAGCGATATCGACAGTTTCGGTAACTCAACATGTGCAAACTAAACTCAAAACTAAACACTCAAAACTCAAAACTCCCCATGACCGAAACCCAATAACATCCAAATGCATTTAAATCGTGGCAGAATATTAATTCTTTGGTGTCTTTAATTTTTATCTTTTTGCCAATTTTCCAGGATTATTTCTGCCGTTATATGATCCGTTACCAGTACATCCAGGTAACCCCCCTTGAGTGCCGCGCGAATGGAGTCTGCTTTTCGTCTTCCACCGGCCACTCCTATGGTTCGGGGTACTTTTTTTAACTGCCCGAGATTCATTCCAATAACCCGGTTTTGTAACTCATGCCGGATTGGTTTTCCGGTTTCATCGAAGAAATGCAAACAGATATCACCTACTGCACCGATTTGCTTAAGACTCCCTAATTCGTCGGGTTGAAAAAAATTACCGCTGTTTGACAGTAGTTCTGAAGGTTGCATGGCTCCAATACCCACTACGGCAACCGTCAACTGATTAAACATATCAAGTGCAATTTTAACATACTCATCTTCGGTATAAAAATCGGGCAGTGATTTTTTTGGAGTGATGCCCGGTGCCGGCAAAAACAGGGGTTCACCATTAACCAGTGTTGACAGCTTTTTTATGAGATGATTGGCATGTGTTTCAGCAGCAGGGTTTCCAAGTCCGCCAAGTATCTGCACTACCTTGGTGCCGGATATACCGGAAACAGGCTGCATTGATTTAACCATTGCAAGCAGCGTTATACTCCAGGAAGAAATTCCGATGATATCATGATTGGAAAGTGTTGACTCCAGATAAAAAGCAGCTGCACTTCCAAGGCTTTTAGTGATATCCTGCTCCAGATCAGAAGCAGCTTCTGCAACAATCGCTTCTTTTAATCCAAAGGTTTCTTCAAGCCTGTTTTCAAGTTCGTTATAAACACCCAAAGGGACCGAGACATGAGTCCTTACTATATCTTCGTCCCGTGCAAGCTTTAAAAGCCTCGAAATAGTAGCCTGTGAGAGGTACAGCTGACGGGCGATTTGTTTCTGAAGCAACCCTTTTTCGTAATAAAGCTGAGCTACTTTTGTTGCCAGGCGGAGTTTTAAATTTGTATTCATAAAGTTAAATCATTTCAGTCAATCAGCCTTTTCCGATGATGATTTCCTTATCTAAGCTAAATATCGATCAATGAATATTTATTCATATCTAAATATATATACAAATTTATGATATAATACAATCATACATAACACAGGTAAATTCATGCCATATTTTAAAATATGGCACCAAAAGCCACCTTCTTTTCAATATTAAAGTTAATGATATGAATAACATAACCATTGGAGTAATTTTTGGTAATCGTGATTTTTTTCCTGACCACCTTGTAGAAGATGCACGAAAAGAATTTATTTCGTTACTGAGTAAATTGAATATCGATGCTGTAATGCCGGGCGCTGCCGATACAAAACTGGGTGGTGTTGAAACATTCCGGGATGCCCAAAAATGTGCAGAGTTATTTAAAAATAACAGGGAGAGTATACAGGGCATATTGGTTGTACTGCCCAATTTCGGGGATGAAAAGGGGGTAAGCGATACGATCCGGCTTTCAGACCTAAATGTTCCGGTTTTTGTGATGGCGTATCCGGACGATATGGACAAAATGGATGTTGCCCGGCGACGTGATGCCTTTTGCGGTAAAATATCGGTATGCAATAATTTATATCAATATGGTATCCCATTCACTTTGACAGAAAAGCATGTTGTCAACCCTCACAATGAATCGTTTAAACAGGACTTACTCGATTTTACGGCTGTCTGCCGGGTAGTAAACGGTATCAAAAAGGTTCGAATCGGTGCTATCGGTGCCCGCCCTTCAGCATTCAATACGGTTCGTTACAGTGAGAAAATACTTGAACGTCACGGTATCAGCGTGGTTACCGCTGATCTGTCCGAAATTCTTGGACAAGCTGAAAAAATTGCATCAGGTGATGCGAAAGTAAAAGATACCATTCATAAAATTAAAGAGTATGCCAAAACGGGCCTCACCACCCGGGAGAGCCTTGAGAAAATTGCCAAACTTGATATCGTCCTATCAGATTTTATGGAAGAACATGCTCTCGATGCCACAGCCATCCAATGCTGGACCTCCATCCAGCAGAATTACGGGTGTAATGTCTGTACAAGTATGTCGATGATGAGTGAAAACATGCTGCCCAGCGCCTGTGAAGTGGATGTTACGGGTACATTGACGATGTATGCCATGCAGCTTGCGTCGCAAACACCCAGCGCTCTGGTTGACTGGAATAATAATTATGCTGATGATGAGGAGAAATGCGTGCTATTCCACTGTGGAAACTGGGCAAAATCATTTTTACCTGATGTCACGATTAGCACGGCACCCATCCTGGGGACTGTGGTTGGGGAAGAAAACACTTCCGGCGCATTGGAGGGCCGCACCCCTGCTTCGCCTCTGACTTTTGGACGCCTGTCTACCGATGATAATAAAGGGATCATTAAGGCCTATTTTGGTGAAGGAGAACTCACAGATGATGAACTGAATACGTTCGGGACCCGGGCAGTGGCTCATGTGCCCAACCTTCAGGAATTAATGCAATTCGTTTGTAAAAACGGATTTGAACATCATGTTGTAATGAATGCGTCAAAAACTGCCAGAATACTCCATGAAGCTGTTGGTAATTATCTTGGATGGGATGTTCACCTGCATAAATAACAAAAAGAATGAGTAACACAGTTCGTGACATAACATTGCTTGAAAAAAAATCTGTAATCTATCGCAGACGGATACTTCAGTGCATAAAAAATGCCAAAAAGGGGCATACGGCCGGCAGCCTTTCCTGTGTGGATATTCTGAATGTGCTGTACAACCGTATCATGAATATATCACCCGACAATTTTACCGATCCCTATCGCGACCGATACATTCAAAGCAAGGGGCATTCGGTTGAAGCCCTCTATGTAGTATTGAGTGACAAGGGCTTTTTTCCGGATTCGGAACTGGACACATTTTCAACTTATCAGTCCCATTTTGTAGGCCATCCCACAAGGAAAGTACCCGGAATCGAACACAATACCGGGGCTCTTGGCCATGGTTTATCGGTAAGTGTGGGGCTTGCGCTTGCTGCAAAACTGGATAACGCGCCCTTTAAAGTTTATACGCTTCTTGGTGACGGTGAACTTGCGGAAGGCTCGAACTGGGAAGCCATGATGGCGGCCTCACATTACAAGCTCGACAATATGCTGGCCATTATCGATTACAATAAGCTCCAGATAACGGGACCGGTTGATACGGTATGTAATATTGAACCACTTCGCGACAAGCTTGAAGCCTTCGGATGGCATGTAGAAGAAGCAGACGGGCATAACCTGGCTGAAATGGAGCGGGTGTTCGGTTCGATACCCTTCAAAAATGGTAAACCGAATTTGGTGATAGCACACACAATCAAGGGTAAAGGTGTCAGTTTTATGGAGAATAATTATGTGTGGCATCATAAAGTGCCAAGCGACAGTGAATACTCAATTGCACTGGATGAATTGAAATTATCTTAAAAGGAATTTCGGCACTTTACTGTCGAAATTATTTAATGGTTGATGTAGTATGATGCTGAAAGAAGAAAAACCAAACCAGAGTATATTTTCAGAAACGTTGATGGAACTTGCTGCAAATGACAGAAACATCATTGTTAC
>RECI01000062.1 GCA_007694095.1 Balneolaceae bacterium
ATCGGTTCTTCGGTCCATCGCAAATCATTTAATAAGTCTATAAGACTTCGGAAGTCTAAGGATTATTCCGGGATAAGGGCACTCATCAGGTATTCAAATTCGTTTTCTGTAATGGTAAAAACGGTACCATGGCGCGTTCCTTCGGGAAAGCTGATTTTATCTGAAATATCGGTCCAGCTTTCAAGATCGGGGGATGCCACAGCGCCCATCGTACCTTCGACGTATTTATCAAAATAAACGATCCACTGGTCGCTCACTTTGGTTACAGATGGCCCTTCCGCCCAATAATCACCGGTAATGGGTTCGCTTGCAGGCCCGAATTCTCCTGTTAAATTGTGGCTGCGGGTAATGCGGATATTCTTTTCGGCTGGCTCTATGGTTTCATCTTTAATAAACATTACATACTCATCATCTGATTTGATGATGGTGCCATCAATCACATTGAATCCCGGTTCGTAGAAAAGACGTGTTTCAGAGAACGTTCTGAAATCTTTTGTAGTGGTATAATACTTTCTGTGGTTGTAGGCATTCTCAAGATTCGACTGTGTTTCCGGGTACAGACCCTCTATCGTTGATGACCAGAATATCAGGTAGATTTGTTCATCTTCATCATAAAATACTTCAGGAGCCCAGGTATTGCGTGTGTCTTTTTCGTGTTCCATCACAGGCAGGTATCGTTGATCCGACCAGTGGATGAGATCCGGGGATGTGGCATAACCGATACCTTTTTCATTCCAGCTAACCGTCCAAACCATATGGAAAAGCCCGTCACCACCGCGAATAATACAGGGATCGCGCATCAACTTATCACCGCCTGCGGTGGGAGTCAACAGCGATTGACCGTTGTTGATGGCGGTAAAATGGTAACCGTCTTCGCTGTAGGCGAGGTGAAGCCCGCTTTCCCCATTGCCAGTGAAGTACGAGAACATAAAGATTTCTTTCTCTGATTCCGGGTACTGGGAACATGCGGAATATAGGAATTGAACAAACAAAAAAATGGCCGTCAGCAGCATGGTATGTTTCATCGGATAAGACTTTTTATTTAAGAGGAGCCTTTAAAAAAGTTAAGAAACAAGCATAACAAATTCTCGTTTTATGGGCCAACTCCGAAGCTGGATACGATTATTTACGTGTATTGCGTCCCGGTTGGTAGTTAAAACCACATTAAAATATGAGATCAAGCCTTTTTTATACCTTTAGATATTAAAATTCACGCGATATCACATTATAATGTGAAAATGGTTATATTTCTATCCGGAAATATAACTTTCATATCTAAAATCACATTATAATGTTGGTTTCTGAGATCAGTAAACAGATAAAAGAGCGCAGGGATACACTTGGGATTACGCAGCCTGATCTTGCAGAGATGGCGGATGTCAATATAAATACTATATATAATATAGAATCAGGAAGGGGTAACCCAACTTTGAAAAATTTAAACAAGATTGCAGATATCCTGGGTATGGAGTTAACCCTGACCATTAAAAGGCCCGGATCATAGGGATGAAGTCAGCCAATGTATATCGAAATGGAGAGCTTGTGGGAGTACTTACCCGGCATGACAGACATTCGTACGAGTTTGAATATGATGGTCAATGGTTTAACAACCCGGAAAAGCCACCCGTGAGTTTAACCATGCCGAAAACAAAAAAGATCTACAAGGCAGATCACCTCTTCCCCTTTTTCTTTAATCTATTGTCGGAAGGAGTGAACCGCAAACTGCAGTCGAGGCAATTGAAAATTGATGAAGAGAACCATTTTGACCTGCTTGTGGCAACGGCTCAAACAGATACGATTGGTGCAATCACCGTGAAACCAAATAAATAAACCAGGTTGAGTTTACCCGAAATAAAATATTGTCCCGGTACACTGGCGGAAGGATTTGATACCTACAGCCCAACCTGTTTAAAGCGGGTATTTAACGGCAAAAAAGTCAGCCACATTCTTCCATACAACCATCCGGATGTAAGTGAAGAGGATGCCGAAAAATTTCAGCAGAACAGAAAGCGGCTTTCGATCTCTGGTGTACAAGAGAAAGTATCCCTGTTGCTGGAAAAGAACACTCTTCGTTTAACGGAAGAAAATGAGCAGGGAACCTACATTCTGAAACCCATTCCCCGGGACTTACGGAAAGTGGATCAGGTTCCTGCCAATGAACATCTTACCATGCAGATTGCCCGACAGGTATTTGGTATTCATACCGCAGAAAACGCCCTGATATTTTTTAAGAATGGAGAGCCTGCCTACATCACAAAAAGGTTTGATGTTACCGAGGGTGGTGCGAAAATCGGCAAGGAGGATTTTGCAACGCTTGCCGGGAAAACAGCCGAGACGGCCGGGCCGAATTTTAAATATGAATACAGCTATGAAGAGATGGCAGGGCTGGTTCAGCAATATATTCCGGCAGCCATGGTGGAACTTGAAAAGCTCTTTTCATTGATTCTCTTTAACTACCTGATCAGCAACGGGGATGCCCATCTTAAGAACTATGGCGTTATTGAAACCAAACAGGGAGATTATATTCTGAGCCCCGCTTACGATTTGATCAATACCGCCCTGCATGTTGATGATACCGCAATGGCATTGAGTGATGGCCTGTTTAAAGATGATTATAACACAAAGAGTTTTGAAGCCAATGGGTACTATGCATATGACGATTTTTATGAATTTGGCCTGAAAATAGGATTGATGAAATCCCGTGTGGTTAAGATTCTGAATAAATTCAGGACACACCGGGAAACCGTTCACCTGTTAACCGGGCGTAGCTATCTGAGTGATGAGATGAAAAAAGCCTACATGGATTCTTATCTGAATAAACTGAAAGCGTTGAATTATTCGATGGACGGGAGGATTTGAAAACGTCTGAATTCGATGCTTCCGTGCAGTCATTGCTGGGAGGATTGAACCAATTTCTTACGAAACCTCGGGCTTCGCTACCTGGTATCAATGAATTAACCAGCCAAAAAATAATTCTATTGTATGAAATATTGCTCATTAACAAGGTTAATTACTATTAACGAATTGAATATCATACATACTATTGTAAATCGTTTTGTATATTGTGTATGATTTATCATCCGTTAATTCCCTAAACGATCACTATGAATGAATTATCACACAAAAACTGGTCAGCAATGAGTGATAAGGCGTTGATTGAACAGTTCGGTGCTTTTGTAAAACATCATCGTTTGCGGCAAAATAAAACCCAGCAGAGTTTAGCCGAAGAAGCCGGAATCAGCCGTTCCACTCTAAGCCTTCTTGAGCGGGGTGAAACGGTTACGATCCTGACGTTCATTCAGGTGCTGCGGGTACTGGATCAATTGCACATCATGAATGTTTTTCGGATTGAAGAATCGATCAGCCCGATTGCACTCGCCAAGTTAGAGAAGGAAAAAAGGCAAAGAGCAGGAAGACGGGGCTCAGATAATCAGCAAACGAATGAGTGGTAGCTATGAAAACTGCATTTGTGCATATATGGGGTGAACTAGTGGGCGCTGTTGCGTGGGATGATACAAGAGGCCTTGCGAGTTTTGAATATGATGAGGCATTTAAACAAAAAGGCTGGGATCTGGCTCCCTTAAAAATGCCGATCAGAAGCGGGATCAATATATTTTCCTTTCTCGAGCTGCAAAAAAAAACGAACACGGAGTTTGACTGCTTTAAAGGCTTGCCGGGAATGCTGGCCGATACGCTACCCGATAAATACGGTAATCAATTAATCAATCATTGGCTGGCCCGGCAGGGCGGTCCGGAGAATAGTATGAACCCGGTTGAAACACTCTGCTTTATCGGGACAAGAGGGATGGGGGCACTGGAATTTGAGCCGGCAACACTGAGCAACACCAAAAATACATTTGATGTGGAGGTGAACAGCCTGGTGGAAATTGCACAGAAGATGCTTAGCAAACGAGAACAGTTCACTACGAACCTGCAGCAGCAGGATGAACAAGCCATTCGAAACATCCTGAAAATTGGTACTTCTGCCGGAGGGGCAAGGCCAAAAGCTGTAATTGCATACAATGAAAAGACCGGCCACGTAAAATCCGGTCAGACAAAAGCACCGAAAGGATTTGAGCACTGGCTTATTAAACTGGATGGAGTGAGCGATGTTCAGAAGAATGGTTTTCAATGTATTGTCAAGAAATTGTGATGATCATACAAAAAACTTCTCCTTCCGCATGAAAAAAGAAGGGAAGTGGGAGCTGGCCCCAGCATACGATTTGTGCCACTCATACCGCCCCGATAGTGATTGGGTGAGCCAGCATGCACTCAGCATTAACGGTAAACGCACCGGAATTAGCCGCAATGATCTGCTCATTGTAGCCGAATCCGTAAATATCAAGAAAGCGAAGGCAATCATCGATCATATACAATCCGTGGTAAGCCGGTGGCAGGAATTTGCAGAATCCGCATCTGTAAAACCGGAACTGAGAGACTCAATTGCAAGAACTCTGGTTTCCTTATAACAGCAGGGTTGGGTATCTGATCCTGAATGTGCAAGCGACTATTTCGGTCTTATGGTGCCACTTGTTTCGGGCCATATAGTGCCATTTCCCACAAGCGATGTACCTGATGGGTTTTAAAATTTCGGACCCTAAGCAGTAAATTTTCAAATACTGTTTAACATTTCG
>RECI01000049.1 GCA_007694095.1 Balneolaceae bacterium
TGTTTCTCTTCTCCTTTCTGCCCACCGAAAGCAAAATCGGTATAGTGGAATAGATTTTTTGAACCGAAGAACAGACAAACCGACAAATGTCCAACCGACAAAGTATTTCTTTGGCAAAACTCTCTTCACAATCAAAGAACTTCACTTTCTCGGTTTCTCGGTTTCTCGGTTGTTCTGTTTCTCTGTTTCTCTGTTTCTCTGTTTCTCTGTTTCTCTGTTTCACTTCGTGGGAATCGCTGCGCTCGGAGCTCTGTTTCTCTGTTTTCAATCAAAGAAAATTGATGACCAATGCTGTCAAAAGGCCGGGTATAACCGCAACTATCAGCAATCCTATAAGCCGGCGGCTCTCCACAAAACCAACAAAAAATGCAAATATAAATCCCTTGATAATAGTATTCGTTGCCGAAGCCAATACAATTCCCATTACAGCGGTTTTGTGGCTGAGTTCATCCAGAGCAAGCCGGGACAACGACAGGGTAATGGCATCCACATCCATCAGGCCCGAGATGATTGCAAGCGCATAAATTCCGCGATCGCCAAACCAATCGAGCATTGCTGCCGACAGGAACATGATGACGGCAAGAAGCAGCCCGAATTTTAATGCCATTGTGAGTTTAAAAGGGTTATCAAGGTGAAGGTCCGGATCAGCCTCCTTGAAACTGCTGCTTCGCCAAAGCCAGTAACCCCCGCCAAGTACACAGAAAAACATAATCAACACCGGCAGCCATAATTTTGCAAGCAGAGCAGGGTTTACAATGGCCACTTCTACCATAACGCGGATGAACATGATCGAAGAAGCGATCATTACTCCACCCATAAACAGTTTTTTAACGGGGAATTCTCTTGCAAACTCAGAAAGGCTGAGGGTAACAGCCGTAGAGGATGCCAGACCTCCGGTAATGGAAGTTACCAGTATACCAAGACGGTTGCCGACATGCTTGATAGCAAAATAACCCACAAATGAGATACCGCAAATGAGTACAACCATGAGCCAGATCCAGTAGGGATTGAGTGCTTCCCATGGCCCGAATCCTCTGTTAGGCAGCAAAGGCAGGAGTATAACCGAAATAATCAGAAGTTTGATACCTGCATAGATCTCTTCTATCTCGATATTTCTGAGCCATTTATGCAGTACCGGTTTCATACCCAGCAACGCCACAACCACTACTGCCGCACCAACGGCATAATTGTAGTAACCCAATGCCGCCCAGGCTGCGAGAGTAAAGGTGAGCATCATTGAAAACGCAGTGGTTGTACCCAGATCGCCGCTCTTGCGTGCTTCAAGTACGTGGCCTGCAACAATCATCAGTGCAATTGCCAAAAAAGCAGATGCAAGAAACCATACTCCAAGTTCACCGGAAATCATGGCACTGATACCACCCAAAAGTCCAATCAGGCTGAAAGTTCTCAGACCGGCTACCCTTACACCCTCTTCTTCCTGCCTGCCGCTCCAGCCCCTTTCAATACCAATTAACAGGCCTATGGCAAGCGCTGCAAGAAGTTTCCATAAGATCTCCATTTCAGGATTCATGATCGTTTCCAGGTTATATCACCACTATGTTCTTAATATAACTGTAATATCCAAAATCTAACGAATGTCATGTCATGAATGAAATGTTCTATAGTCATCTGACGAGTTTCCCGAAAAATGATACATCTAACAACTTTGCAAGATTCCAGAACGACTCGTCTGATGACTACCCCGACAGTGCGGATTCAAAAAAAAGTCATCTGACGAGTTTCCCGAAAAATGATACATCTAACAACTTTGCAAGATTCCAGATCGACTCGTCTGATGACTTTTACCCTTCGTTCTATCATTAACTCGACAATAGCTTATACCGGCTCATTTTTTGAATTCCGACAGAAATATCGGGACAGACATGTTCATGAAATACCAAAAAACAAATTCAATATTGGGAACCGTTTGTTCTGGCGTTAAACCATTGCAAAAAATGTTTGGAAATTGGTGCATTGAATTTGATTTTTTACCAATTTTGGCAAAAATATTCCAAAAGAATCTAATCTGTTCTTTCAACGTCAGCATTTTGTGCAGAAGAAACGGGATTTTGATCTTCTTCTGCCGGAGTGTGATCCCGCCACCAGTTTGCCAGGAAGGAACCGGAAATATTCATCCATGGCCCGAACACTGCCGGTGCAAGCCCCATCGTAGCCACTCTTCCCATTTCTACTGCAATCCCTGATGCCAGCCCGGCATTTTGCATTCCTACTTCAAGTGCAATAGTACGGCACGATTTTTCGTCCATTCCAACCAGTCGGCAGCCCCAATATCCCAGTGTATAACCGGTAATATTATGAATCACTGCGGCGATTATCAGCAATAACCCGATTGAAAGCAAGTGATCCCTTCCCGACGCGGTTATTATTCCGATGATAATCACAATCCCGGCCATAGAAATCAGAGGCATAGCACGATGCAGCCAACCTGCTTTTCCCCTGAATATTCGATTGAAGGCCAGGCCTGCAACGATAGGTACAATGACCATTTTGAAAATACTGACCATCATCGTATAGAAATCAATAGGTATAAACTGTCCGGCAAATACCTGCATCAGAAATGGAGTGGTAAGTGGTGCAAGCATGGTTGCAATTGCCGTTAACGTAACCGAGAGCGCCAGGTTTCCCTTCGCGATAAATGCCATTACATTTGATGCAACACCACTGGGTGAGGCACCTACCAATACTATCCCGGCTGCAATTTCGGGGGGAAAACCAAATAGCAAGGCCAGGCTTACTCCAACTACGGGCATTATTGAATATTGGCATACCAGGCCAACTCCAACAGCTTTGGGCATCTTAACCACTCCGGCAAAATCACCCAGGCTAAGCGACGTGCCCATACCGAACATAATAACCTGGATGAGCGGTACAATCAGATTTTCCGTATTGTATCCCCTCACCTCTGTGATAAGCGAAGGATAAAACATAGCCAATGCTACTGATGCAAACACCCATACAGTAAAAGAAAACCCCTTCAGCGACGGATATGCCCGTATTCCTATCGCAAGAAATACAAACAATCCAATAACCATAATCCCAACCAGGTTACCAAAACCAAAGATCAGCAGCAGCAATATGGCCGGAATACAGAGCCCAGCAAGAACAAGAAAGGTTTTATAAAACTTTTCGATCATATCTGTTCCATTATAAATGAGTTTGAGTGATGCATGGAAATTTGTGAATCTGTTACTGAGTGTACATACACATTAGACGCTTTGAGCAACATGAATATCCACAAGATGTTCATCTTTTGATTTGTGATGAACTGGTTGACCTATTTACGAATGGGGGGAGGGAATTCGGTCATTCGGTTTATCGGTTCTTCGGTCTATCGCAAATCATGTAGTACCTTATGGGGTCACGTAAATCCGGATCGTACAATTAATATTTCACCATAGAAATTTGTAGAACCGGTATTTTCAGTTACTTTTTCACTCATATGCTTATGAATACTATTCAAGCACCTACCAGGTACGTTGTTGCAGGTATTGCTGCATTTCATCTATTGGCACAGGCATCCTGTCAATGCGGCCTGATTCCTGAATCCAGTTCAAAAAATCTTTCTCAATTGCATCCGTCCATCGGGCATCCACCTGCCCCGGGGTGTAGACACCGGCACGCACCCGCACGTGTACGAATTCATCGCGCAATGTAACAATCTCTGCTGTAATCACCACTTGCTCAACTAAATGAGGAGGAATAAAAACAACGCCCACCTGTTTTGCAAGAATCACATCTCCCGGAAATACCGTTACACCTCCTATCCGAATTGGTACATTGATTCCCATCAGCATCACTTCCTCCAGAAATGAAGGATGCCAGCCACGTGTAAAAGCATTAAATCCATCGATGGCGGCAAGGGTCTCGGCATCCCTCAATGAACCATCAAAAATGACCCCGTTACCAGACCGTGCAAAAATGGAGTTGCCCAGTTTATCGCCAATGAGTGTACCCTGTGCAATTTTTCCGAAATTATCGGCCAGGTAAATATCCCCCTTCTGAAGCTGGTCGATCGGCCAGGAATTCATTGCCCCGATATGGCCTGATTCAATTCCATGTGTGAATTTTTTTTGGTGGATGTCGGGCCGCCGGGGCATGTATTGCGCTGTAAGTGCCCTGCCGGTCATAGGACGGTCATCATGTAATATTTTCCAGTTTCCTTCAAATTGATTCCGGTATCCCAATTCGTTTAAAAGCTGCCATACATCCTCAACTTTGATATGTTTGAGCCTGGCCAGCCATTCATCGGCCACATAAGGTCTGCCGTCGGGCAGCCTTTCTCCCTCCCATGCTGATGTGTAATACATGATTTGATCGTAAGTGGCTATAACCGGATCGTTTGACTCAGACTGGGGAAATCCCGGAATCGTATACATTAAAAAAAGCAGTATAACTGCAATGATTCGTTTTTCTTTCATCATATTGGGTTATTTGGTTGTTTTATCCTGGATTAATCGATAGACTTCCGAAGTCTTTTGGAGTTGTGAATGAAACCTTTAAATATTAAAAAATCGAAGTTTTAATAAAATGAAGAGAGACTTCGGAAGTCTTTTTCGTCTATTGCTTAATTTGGGT
>RECI01000048.1 GCA_007694095.1 Balneolaceae bacterium
ACCCGCTTCAACGCTGACAGGAGCTTCGCACGCTGTCAGGTTGATCCCATAACCCGCTCCAACTCTGCCAGGAGCTCATTCCATTCGCACTCTGGCAGGTTTGCGCTAGACGGTTCAACTCTTTTCACTTTTCACTTTTCACTTTTTTCACTTGACCGCCGAAGGTGTTATTTTCATCGGAGAATCATTCAACTAATTAAACTGATGAAATATGCCTGAATCAAAAGGATATGGATTATTAAAGGGAAAAAAAGGAATCATATTTGGCGCTCTTGATGAGCGCAGCATTGCCTGGAGAATTGCACTGGCCTGTAAACGCGAAGGAGCCGACTTTGTACTCTCAAATGCTCCAATTGCCCTTCGTCTTGGAACTCTTAACGCACTTTCTGAAGAAACCGCTGCAACCATTATTCCCTGTGATGTAAGTAGTGAGGATGATGTGGAAGCAATGATGAACGAGGTGAAAAAAGAGCTTGGTGGCGTGGATTTTATCCTGCACGCTATAGGGATGTCGCCAAATATTCGAAAGAAACTGGAGTATAACGACCTGAATTACAGCTGGTTCAAACAAACGCTCGATATTTCGGCTCTTTCATTACATAAAATTTTGCACTACGCTGAAACTACCGGTCTGATAAATGATGGTGCCAGTGTAGTCGCTCTCTCCTACATCGGGGCACAGCGGATTTTTTCCAAATACTCCGATATGAACGATGCCAAAGCACTGCTCGAAAGTATTGCCCGAAATTATGGCAGCCGGCTTGCGCACAGGGGAATCCGCGTTAATACCGTATCACAGGCGCCCACAAAAACCTCTGCAGGAACCGGAATCAAGGGTTTTGACGGGATGTACACATTTGCCGATAAAATTGCCCCGCTAGGCAACCCGAGTGCAGATGAATGTGCCGATTATTGTATTACACTTTTTTCCGATCTCACCCGCAAGGTAACCATGCAAAATCTTTACCATGACGGCGGTTTTGTCACCTCCGGAATCTCTGAAGAGATGATTGAGGGCCTGTTGAAACTTTACGCTGATGAAGAAAATAATGAACTGTGAATAGCGGGTCAGGAATACGGTATGATGAAGTACGTTTATATCATTCAGTATTCGATATTAATTATTTGGTTTTCCAAAGATAATGGCAAAAAAAATTCTCGGTATTGATCCCGGTTCACGAACCACCGGTTATGCCGTGCTGGTAGAGGAAGGCTCTTCCTACAGCGTTGACATTTGTGATGTTTTACGCATGGAAAACATGGATGATCATACCGTACGGCTCCAGTTTATATTTGATGAGATTACTTCCATCATACAAAAACACAAGCCCGATGAATGTGCAATTGAAACACCGGTTTATGGTGTGGATCCACTTGCAATGCTGAAACTTGGGCGCGCGCAGGCAGCGTCTATCCTGGCAATCACAAACCAGGGTATCAGAGTGGCGGAGTATTATCCAAAAGCGGTTAAGAAAGCGATAACCGGAAACGGAAATGCGAGTAAAAAACAGGTTGCATTCATGCTTCAGAAGGTAATGGGTATAAATATTGACAATCTTACAGGAGATGCCACAGATGCCATCGCGGTTGCCTGGTGCCATATTACCCACTCTGGAATTCAACCCGCCGGGGGTATCAAAAAAATGCATCAGAATAACAGGAAAGCTTCCTGGACAAAATTTGTTGAAGATAACCCGGATAGGGTGATAAATAAATAAATTGAGAAACCGGGTGCAGTTCTTCCTTTTCTGTAACGAACATGAAATTCTAAATACCAAATCACAAGTATCAAATTCCAAACCGCTTTATCTGGCAATTAACATTTAATATGTTTCTATTTCAAAATGGATAACATTAACCGTTGACAGGTTAAAATTAACAGTAATTTGTACACTGCCTTTGTAACCGGATGTTTGAATTTTGTTGCCTGTTGTTTGAACTTATCAGTTATGATTGCTTATTTAAAAGGTACCCTTGAATCCAGAAAGAGTGGTGAATGCATCGTTGATGTAAACGGGGTTGGATATCTTGTGGAAATATCAAACCAGACATTGGAAACATTGCCCCAAGCCGGTGAAGAGATTAAAATCCATATTTATCACCACATCACAGAGAATGACCAGCGCCTGTTTGGATTTGCCGGCCAAAAAGAGAAAAACCTGTTTGAAAGGCTTATTACAGTGAAAGGAATCGGTCCAAAATCGGCACTCACTATACTGTCGGGTATGCCCGCCCCGGCGTTGATCGAAGCCATTGTTACCCAAAACACAACAGCACTTGCCGGTATATCCGGCATCGGTAAAAAAACAGCGGAAAGAATGGTGCTTGAACTGAAGGATAAGCTGTTCGATGAATCACAGCCATCTATCATATCCGGAGACCCGGAAATCCGAAGCCGCCATGATGAGGCGATTTCTGCGCTTGAAGCACTCGGTTTCAACAAAAGAGAAGCAGTACAGATGGTGAACAATATTGCAGGAAGAAACCCGAAAGCCACTGTATCCGAGATCCTGAAACTGGCACTCACACAATCAAAAAGATAATATTGGCTTAATGTTTAATGATTATTATGTGAGAAATAAGCCGTTATCTTATTTGTTTAATCGAAATTAAATTTACACGATTTGTCTAAACAAACCATTCTTGTAGTTGATGATGAACTGGACCTTCTTGATTTGATCGAATATAATCTCAGGAAAGAAGGATTCGAAGTGCTGAAAGCCGAAAATGGCCGGGATGGCATACAGATTGCCAGGGAAATAAAACCAGACCTGGTTTTGCTCGATATCATGATGCCCCAAATGGACGGCATCGAAGTGTGCGACAGAATGAGGGAAGACCCTGAACTGAAGCAAATACCCATCATTTTTCTTACTGCCCGCAGTGATGAAAAAACTGAAGTTGAAGGATTGAATAAAGGGGCGGATGATTTTATCACGAAACCGATAAGTACTACGAAGCTGATTTCCCGGATTAAAGCGGTGCTGCGAAGGTTTGATACCCCCGAAGAAGCCGTTAATAAACTGAATGTCCACGACCTGGAGATCGACAAAGACAGGTATATTGTAACCAGGGGAAATGAAGAGTTCCAACTTCCGCGCAAGGAATTCGAACTCCTTTACTACCTTGCCAGCAAACGGGGTAAAGTTCGTGACCGACAAACCCTGCTGAATAAAGTCTGGGGTGATAATATCTACGTTGTTGACCGCACCGTAGACGTACACGTAAGAAAAATCAGAGAAAAATTGGGAGATCATTATATTGAGACTGTAAAGGGAGTTGGTTACAGATTCAAAGAATGAAAACCTCCGATTATAAAAAGAAATTTTTTTCAGCCATATCTTACAGAACCGCACTTCCTTCTGCGGTAGTAATATCTTCTATTGCTTTTATCCTGTTTTATGTTGGTGGAATTTACGGGCTGAAAAATGCCGTTCTGTTCTCGCTGCTTTTCTTTTTGGTTTCCTTTGTAACCGTTTATTTGATATCAGCCCGATTGCACACCCAACGGCTGAAAAATCTTCATGGTGTGGTTAAGAATATTTCCAAAAAAAAATTCAGCAATTATCTTAAAACACCGGGAGAGCAAAAGGACGAAATTGATATGATCCTGAAACACTCAGTAAGGGCCAGCGATACTGTAAGCCGTGAACTCACACGCCTGAATAAAATCGAAAACTATCGCAAAGAATTTATCGGAGATATTTCACATGAACTTAAAACACCAATATTTGCTATCCAGGGATTTATTGAAACGTTATTGAATGGAGCCATTTATGATAATGAAGTCAATGAATTGTTTCTTAAAAAAGCGATGAGAAATGTGAACCGGCTCATCTATCTCACAAACGATTTGATGGAGATATCCCGGCTGGAAACGGGTGAGCTAAAATCGAATATCAAGGATGTTTACCTGAGGGATATTGTGCTGGATGTGGTTGAAAGTCTTCAGTACAAGGCACAGGAAGAAGACATAGAAATTCGTGTTAAAAATTTTGATAAAAACCTGCAGGTTAAGGCAGACCGCAACCAGATTAAACAGGTTTTGGTTAACCTGATCGAAAATGGGATGAAGTATAATAAGCCGGGTGGATATGTGGAAATCGGTGTGAATGAATACAATAAAACAGATGATAAACTGCTTCTTTATGTTAAAGACACCGGTATTGGAATAGAAAAAAAAGATTTAAACAGGGTAACGGAGCGTTTTTTTCGGGTTGATAAATCCCGGTCAAGAGAAAAAGGGGGCACCGGCCTGGGATTAGCCATCGTAAAACACATCATTGAAGCTCACGGTGAAAAGCTGTTCATAGAAAGTACACCGGAACTTGGTTCAACATTCAGCATCACGCTAACACGGACGACCCCGGTTTTGATTTGACCCTGACTACTGTAGCCCGGCTCGCTGAGCCGGAAAGGCACAAACGTTGAATAAAGCGAGATCTGTGAAATATAAAGTAACTATATTAGTGTCTTAAAATTCCGGTCTATCCGGGTTAGGAAAGAGAAACTGCTTTTCAGTACTTTAATTCCAAATACATATTGTAAATAAAAATTATCGACAATGAATTATGCAGTGATTATGGC
>RECI01000245.1 GCA_007694095.1 Balneolaceae bacterium
CCGTTCGAACTACGTCTGATAGCGGGAAAGTAACCATCGAAATCGAAGACAACGGCCCCGGCATCCCCGATGAGATCAAAGACAAAATACTGCAGCCGTTTTTTACTACGAAGAAGGGGACACAGGGTACGGGGCTGGGGCTGAGTATCAATAATGATATTGTGAAGGCGCATGGGGGTAGCCTGGACATTCAATCTGAACCGGGAGGAACAGTTTTTATCATTCAAATAAACAATTAACGTGATCAAATATGTAAAACTGATTGTCACGACCTCCCTTCAAACTCTGGCCCAATAAAAACCGGTTTACACCTACATCACAACGTCAGGCAATTAGTTCCGGATTGCATGATAAATAATTATACATGAGGACGGCATATCTGTTTTTTTTTACGGATATTTTGATAAAAAACGAAAAAAGTTGAGAAATTCGGGTTGTACATAACTGTAGTCAATAATAGATACTCATCAGGATTTTAAAACTTTTCATTTGGCGATGTTACAGTACTCTTCAATCAGTACATAACCCAATTGAGTTTACTATACGGGTATATAAATTCTATAAAAACATCAAACTGATCTGCAAATGAACAACAGCATCCAAAACCGGCTTAATCATACTATAAAACCGATACTTTGTCTTTTTTATCTGCTTCTGATAATCGAACCTTCTGGTGTACAGGCACAAGCCGGAAATGAAATATTCAGGCATATCACGCCACGCGACGGTCTGCAGAATACATTCGTATGGGACATGATCCAGGACCGCCATGGTTTTATCTGGATTGCAGGCACCAGCGGTCTTAACAGGTATGATGGCTATACGGTAACAAATTTCCTGAATGATCCTGATAATACGGCAAGCCTTACAGCAGGCGCAGCCTTTAAACTTTATGAGGATGAACAGGGACACATCTGGATCGGCACCGGTTTTGGGCTGAGCATTTTCAATCCTGCAGATGAAACCTTTATACAGGTTCAGCTGGACGATACTATGCCTCCATTGCGCAATGTGAGAGCTTTAAAAAAAGCTACGAATGGTGCATTGTGGCTTGGCACGGCGAATGGCATTTATCTTTTACCGGCACAGTCTTTGAGTTCGCCACATCTGCAGGCTGACTATTTTGAAATAGACTCATCTGAACATCCATTTACTTTTATTTCTTCCATTGAAACTGACGGTACCGAATATTTGTGGGTTGGCACCGACGCAGGGGTGTTTCGTTACAATACAACCACAAGGCAGCTAAGCAAGCCCGGGCCTTTTAATAATGCTGTTGACCATCTGTTAAGCAGAGACATCTGGACACTTTTAATAGACCGTAATAATAACCTCTGGATCAGTTCTGATGAAGGATTAGGAGTTTGGTATGAAGGGGACGCTGAACCGCAAGTGATTACGGATCTCGGTGATGGAAAACTCAATCTTGAGGGACGATATATGCAATCTGTTGTAGAAACCCCGGATGGCAATTTATGGGTCGGAACCAGCGATTTGGGTGCATTCAAGTTTAATCCTGTAACAGGTGAACTGCTTGCAGCTTACCGGCATGAACCCGGCAATCCAAACAGCATATCTGAAGATGATGTACACTTCGTTTTTGAAGACATCGATGGAAATGTTTGGTTCGGGTATCACTTTGTGGGATTAACCGTGATGTACACCCAGCCCTGGAATTACAGCTACAACCTCATCTCAGAGGCTTTCGACGGAGACAATTTATTTAATTTTACCCATATGGCCTCTGCAGATGAATCCGAAAATCTGTGGATAACCACCCATCGGGGACTGGTTAAAATTCCGGGTAACGGAGGTCGCCATCAACATTTTTTACCGGTGGCCGAAACGGCTGATTACGATTCTCTCGACAATCAACTCGTGATGCTTTTTAAAGATAGCCGCTATATTTTAACCAATTCACACAGCGGCAACTACTATCGGTTTGAACTTTCCACTGAAAGATTTCAAAAACTGGAACTCCCTGAAGGATTTACCCCCTTTTTCAGGCCGGTAGATGGCACTCATCACTATCTGTTAGGCTCACTAGGAGTTGGTTCATTATTGCTGATCGATAAAAACTCATTTTCAATATACACAATTGAAATTGCAGCACGAGAATCGGAGTTCATTCAGCAAAGGGCTGTCATTCCTTTGCGCGATGCCGGGGGCAATATTTATATAAGAGATTTATATTTGATTAATGAATCTTTTGACTGGGATTATTACAGCTTTGACGAAGAATCACAAGAATTAGCGCGCATCGTGCTATCAGCACCTGATAATGTTTTGATTTTTGGTGCACCATTTACTTCACCTCATGAGCCGGGAGTAATCTGGTCACGCACCAACAGAGGGATACTGCGTGAAGACCTGATCGGCCCTACCAGCAGGCTTCTGTTTCAATCAGAATCCGGTATGATCAATGAAGCAAACAATCTCGGTGTAGAAGATAAGGACGGAAATATCTGGCTTGGAAGCAGAACTGGCATCCTTAGGCTTAATCCGGAAACAGAAGTGCTCACATATTTCGAATCCGACCCGGACAGGCGGCCAATCACCTTTATTAACCCGTATCAATTACCGGATGGTGATATCCTGTTTATGGGTTATGGCGGCTATACCCGTTTCGATCCGGATGAGTTAGCCGATGATCCTGTAATTCATAATATTCATATCACTGAATTGATCGCAGGTGAAAACCTGTTCAATATCCTTTATGGATCCGGTGAATATAAAATTGATTACGGAAGCAATAACCTTTCGTTCACATTTTTAGGCCTTAATTACCGCGATCCTGCCATGACCCGTTACCGTTACCGGCTTATCGGCTACCAGGATGACTGGATTGAGGTGGGAACACAGCGCAGGATTTTTCTTGCCAACCTGCCGCCGGGCAACTATTCTTTCCAGGTGCAAGCCGGCCAGCGATACGGATCATATAGTGATGCACTCGCCGAAGTTCAATTTTCGATTTTACCTCCGTGGTGGAGAACTCTGCCGGCATATATTTTCTTCACCATCATCTTCACGGGGGGGCTTTTTGTTGTAGATCGTGTGCAGCGTCGGAGGCTTATATCGAAAGAAAGAGAACGCACAAGAGAAAAAGAGCTTGAACAAGCAAGAGAGATTGAAAAAGCGTACAAGAACCTGAAAGCTGCACAGGAACAGCTTGTTCAGCAGGAAAAACTCGCTTCTCTCGGTCAACTTACCGCTGGCATCGCCCACGAAATCAAGAACCCGCTCAATTTTGTGAATAATTTCTCAGATTTGTGTGACGAATTAATGATTGAATTACAAGAAGAGTTGAAACAGGGAAATGTTGATGAAGCATTGATTATCTCACAAGATATCGCACAAAACCTGAAAAAAATTCATATGCACGGCTCCCGGGCCGATGGCATTGTTAAATCAATGCTGATGCACTCGCGCGGCGGAGATGGCAAGATGGAACCATCTCCCCTGAACCCTATCATAAAAGAGTATGTGAACCTGACCTTCCACGGCATGCGGGCCAGTAAAGATGCCTTCAATGTGGATATTCAATTGGATTTGGATGAAACCATCGGTGAAGTGCCGCTGGTTGCTGAGGATTTTTCGAGGGTGATTTTAAATCTGTGTAATAATGCGTTTGATGCGATGAGGGAGAAGCAGACCGGGGACGGAAGACCAAAGACCAAGCCCCCCTTAGAAGGGGGAAGTGAGCGAAGCGAACAGGGGGATGCCTCGTCGTTAAGCTACCATCCAAAATTAACGGTACGTACCCATCAATCCGAAAACGGCACTGTAACCATCGAAATCGAAGACAACGGCCCGGGCATCCCTGAGGACATCAAAGACAAAATCCTGCAGCCGTTTTTTACGACCAAGAAAGGGACGCAGGGAACCGGTCTGGGGCTGAGTATCACCAACGATATTGTGAAAGCACATGGTGGTACAATTTCGATTAAAACCCGCCAGGGTTCCGGCACAACTTTTACTATCGAATTAATGAATAAGTAACCTATATAAAAGACGTAACCATATGAAATTTTTAGTAGTAGATGATGAACGGGACGTAGAAATGTTGTTCCGGCAAAAATTCAGAAAAGAGATCCGCAGCGGGCTCATTGAACTCGAATTTGCTTTTTCGGGCAAGGATGCCCTGGAGCATCTTCAGGGCACCCAGCCGCCGGATGTACTCTATATTTTCTCGGATATCAATATGCCTGGAATGTCGGGCCTGGAGCTGCTCGACAAAGTGAAAACACAATTTCCACACATACATGTAAGCATGATTTCGGCGTACGGCGACGATGAAAATTATCAAAGAGCGATAAGCTCCGGCGCCAAAGAGTTTTTCACCAAACCGATAGATTTTGAATCGCTGAGGGCAGAGCTCAGTCACATGATCAATTCATCCGGCTAATTCTACAGTATAAACGATATCGTAAAAAGTACATGAGGGGAACACTGATTGTTACATCTGACCTGATTGGAAAATCATACAAAATAGAGCAGCAATCTTAAATGGCGGTGAATGGTTTTGAGAACTATATTTCCTATGTTTAGTGATGATCTTTAAAC